>NZ_MPOR01000013.1:0-142330 GCF_001896155.1 Pseudomonas sp. FSL W5-0203 | reverse complement strand
CGACAGGGATTTGGGGGGTAAACCGGCAGGGATGCCGGTTTAGCCGCCCCGCGCCATGGATGGCGCGTGGCGGCGGCCCCCCAAATCACTGGCGGATTACGGGCACACCGAGCCTAAGCGAGGTGCCGAGTGGTGGGGCAAGAGCGTTTTGCTTACTTTTGCGCTTTTCAAAAGTGAGCCGCTGTCAGAGCGGAACCCTAGGTGGCCGTTACCGCAGGAATGGATATGTACACAATCCAACTGTGTTGACTGCCAGGCAGCCTTCGCGAGCAAGCCCGCTCCCACAGTTTGGATAGCGGGGCGTCAGGTAGACAGGTGTCGGCTTTCAGGCCGTCATCGCAGGCAAGCCAGCTCCCACATTTGGATTGCGGCGCGCCAGAGAGATAGGCATCGGCTGTCAGGCCGTCTTCGCAGGCAAGCCAGCTCCCACAGTTGGATCTCGCCGCACCTGGGAGATAAGTGCTGCTGTTTGCAGCTTACGGCTTGAGCGCTTTCTTGGGATAAATGTCGTAGCGGCTGGACTTGCCATCCAGCGCATGGCTCGGCTTCGGCCCCTCAATGCAGGGTGCCTTGCGCGGACGCTTGACCACCACACGATGGCTGGCCAGGGCCAGAGCCGCCGCGAGCAACGCCGGGGCATCCGGGTCATCGCCCACCAATGGGCGGAACAGGCGCATTTCCTTCTTCACCAGGGCAGTTTTCTCACGGTGCGGAAACATCGGGTCCAGGTAGATCACCTGAGGCGGCTCGCCCTGCCAGTTGAGCATCACGTCGATGGAGTTGCCCTTGAGCAGCTTCATGCGCGCCACAATCGGCGCCACGTCAAAATCCTCGGCAGCGCGGGCCAGACCATCTTCGAGCAAGGCGCCGATCAGCGGCTGGCGCTCGATCAGGCTCATCTCACACCCGAGGCTGGCCAGCACGAACGCGTCCTTGCCCAAGCCAGCCGTGGCATCCAGCACCCGCGGGCGCACGCCCTGGGCGATTCCCACCGCCTTGGCGATCATCTGCCCGCTGCCGCCACCATACAACCGCCGATGCGCCGCGCCGCCTTCGACAAAGTCGACCCGCACCGGCCCTGGCGCATCAGGCCCAAGCTGTTGCAACTGCAAGCCGTGCTCCCCCACTTGCAGGGAAAAATCCGCATCGGCCACCTGCAGAGGCAACCCCAGCAGCGAAGCCCACTGTTCAGCGCGGGCCTGGAAGCTGTCAGCCAAGGCTTGGACCTGGATGCGGCTGGCCGCTGGTTGTTCGTTCATCAATCGCCACGCTCAAAAATATTAAGGATCGGCAAACAACGGCCGATAAAAATCACAGTCAGGTATTTTGCCAGAGCTGAGCGTCGACCGAGAAAAATGTCAGACATTCTTCCCCTTTCCATCGGTGTACTGCCGACCCACAACCATTACGGCCTGCGCAATACCCAAGCGCTGGCCGGGGTGAGTCATGTGTGGCAGGACTTCTTCGCCCGTGCGTTGGCCGAGCAGCTCGGTGAAACGTCGGACGCGCTCGCCGCCAAGACGCCTGCCCCGGCAGACCCGGCGGTTGAACCCCGCGAAGGCGCCGACCTGCTGGCGCAGATCCTCACCCAGCGTGAGTGCGATGTGAAAGACACCGAGATCGCCCCGCCGGAACCGCTCTTCCTGCCAATTGCCGAGTTCGAAACCGAGCTGCTGCCACCGGCCGCGACGCCGTTCCCGGAAGAAGAAATAGTCGCCCAGCAACGCCAGCAAGCGTTTGAGAGCGAGTGGGTGCGCCCCATCGTGCTGAACGCCGGCCAACCGCTACCCGAGCCAGGCCCGGCGCCACAACCACGCCCCCTGCACCTGCCAATTGCCGAATTCGAGCTGGACCTGCTGCCACCGGCCGCCACGCCGTACCCCGAAGAAGAACTGCTGGCGCAGCAAAAGGCCCTGGATTTCGATTACTACTGGGCGCGCCCGCTGGTGACCCACAACCTGCGCCTGGCCGCCTGAACCTTAGCGACACACCCACCAACGCCCCATGTCCAGATGGAAATGGTTGCGATGGGCGGCGTTGTAGTCCGGGCTCAACACCACGTTGAAATCATCACAGGCGCCATCGCGTACCAAGCGCAGGAAACGCGCACTGTCGCCCTGGCCCGGCCAATCCTTGAGCACGCTGATGCTGCGCCCATCCGCCAGGCGAAAACCGGCGATATCCAGGGCATTGGCCGACGCATGCTGGCTGAGTCGACCGTCGGCACGGTTGTAGATATTACGGCAGGCAAAACTGCCCAAATGCTCGACGCGGCTCACCGCTTGGCCAAACACGGCCTGGGCCGCCGGTTGCAGGCTATGTCGCTCGAACAAGGCGAACGCCACCGCCAGCGGGCAACTGGCAAGAAAGCTGCTGCTCAAGGCCACGTCAGCGCCCTGCACGCGCAGGACACTGCGCAAGGGGCACGCTGCATCAGTCGGTGTATCGGCCTGGCGGCTCACGCGCAGACCAGAGGTGTTCAACACCTGGTCACACAGCGCTGGATCATCCTGCAAACGACTGAGCTTGTAGCGCGTCAACAGGTTGGGGCTCGCTCGCACATCCAAGGGCGCCCAGGGGTTCCATTCAGGCGGCATCGGCACCCAACCGCGCCAGACAGCCAACGCAAATGCCCCCACCACCAACAGCAACACACTCAATGTCTTGACCACACCCACGGCTCAACCCTCAAAGTAGTCCGAGCTGCTCCGCCACGGGTTCTCGATGCAAGGCAGGCAGCGGCGGTAGCCCTGGCAGGCGCACCATCAGCTTGGCGTGGAAGCGCAGCGCCAGCTGTGCCGCGAGACGGTTGTCCGACGTGTGCAGGAACATATAGGGCGTGCGGCCCTCTTCGATCCAACTGGCAATCTTTTCCACCCAGGGAATCAGGAACGGGTCATTGGCCTCAAGGTCCGGATGCCCGATGAAGCGCACCTGGGGAAACTGCGTCAGGGCCGCCGGGCGCGGTGGCACCCGGGGCTTTTTTGACTGGGCATGCAGCACCGCTTCCGAGGTAGAAGTACAACTGAACAGTGCACGGGGATCGAGGCAGATGCGCTCGACACCGCGATCGCGCAACAGGCGGTTGAGCATGCGCTCAGCATCACCCTTGGCAAAGAACTGTTCATGACGCACCTCCACGGCCAGCGGCCGATCAATGCCATCGAGAAATCCAGCCAGCTCCGCCAGGCGTGGCGGCGTAAAGCTCTTCGAGAGCTGCAGCCACAGCGGTGAAACGCGCTCACCCAACGGGCTCATCAAGCCGACAAAACTTTCTGCCGCCGGCAACTGTTCACGTAAATCGCCAGCATGGCTGATATCGCCGGGGAATTTGGCGGTGAAGCGAAAATCATCAGGCATGATTTCGGCCCAGCGCTGCACAGTGGCGGCCGAGGGGCGAGCGTAAAAAGTGGTATTGCCCTCAACGGCGTTGAAGACCTGGGAATAGAGCCCGAGGTAATCGCTGGAACGTGCCTCAACGGGATACAGGTACTCGCGCCAGGCGTTTTCACTCCAGGACGGGCAGCCGATGTAATAAGGCAAACGCATCAGATATGGATATCGAGACCCAGCACTTCCATATCCCATTCGACAAAGCCGGCAGTGGTCAGGTAGCTGGCCAGGGCGGTGGCAACGCTTTTGCTCATGGAACGGGGAAAGACCATGTCTTGCTGACGGGCAGGAACGCCGCTGATACGTGCGCTCGAGGCGCCTGGAGCTTTGGAAGGCGTATCGGTGTGTACTTCGATGAAGTCCGGTGAATCCTCGACGGACTCGTCTACCGTCACGCTCGCCTTGCGCGGCTTACGCTTGAGGGGGTACGACTGTGAGGAAAAACCGTCTATACGCATACATGCAGACTCGGTATCAATGATGGCAATTTAGCGGCACTTTCCATGGCGCGCAAATGCTCTGGTGATAACTAGAACACATAATTTGTAAAAGGTTTAAAAACCCAGGCAAATTCTGACGATTGGCGAAATTTGCCGCGTAACGCCCACATTTTTGGCGTCAAATAATCCCGCGTTCGGCCTTGGTCTGCGCGACTTTATCGCGCAGGTACACCGGTGCTGCCTGGTCCGCCGCAATCGCCTCGCCGCGCTCGAATGCGAAACGTGCCAACGCCAGCAGGTCTTCGGCGTGGGGTAACATCGCCGCGTCCTGTTCGGCACAGGTCACCTTGATGCGTTCGCCATAACCCCAGCCCGTGCCGGCACCGAACCAATCGCCGCTGGCGTCAGCGGGCAGTTGCGCCGCTTCGGGGGCCAGCACCGCTTCCGTGCCGACCAGGCGCATTTCGCCTGCGGTCTCACGGTAGCAACCCCAGTAAACTTCATCCATGCGCGCATCAATTGCCGCTGCCACGTGCGACGCCCCGTGCTCACGCAACGCGCGCTGGGCCAGTACCGCCAGGTTGGACACCGGCAGCACCGGGCGCTCCAGCGCAAAGGCCAGGCCCTGCACCACGCCAATGGCAATGCGCACGCCAGTGAATGCACCGGGGCCACGGCCGAACGCGATGGCGTCTACGGCCGCCAGGGTGGTACCGGCGTCTTCAAGCAGTTGCTTGATCATCGGCAACAATTTCTGCGCGTGCAGGCGCGGGATCACCTCGTAGTGGCTCGTAACCTTGCCATCGTGCAGCAAGGCAACGGAGCAAGCTTCAGTCGCGGTGTCCAGGGCCAGCAGGGTGCTCATCGGTGTGGGTGTCCAAGTCGGAAAAAAGTGCGCCAGTATAAACAACAACGGCCCGCAAGCGGGCCGTTGTCTGTGCCGCCGATCACAGGATCAGCTCAGTGCTTGCAGCACCTTGGCGGTGATGGCCTCTACCGAACCCACACCTGGGATGTGGCTGTATTTCGGCTTGCCCTGGGCTGCGGACAGCTTCTGGTAGAAGTCCACCAGGGGCTTGGTCTGGGAATGGTAGACCGACAGGCGATGACGCACAGTTTCTTCGGTGTCGTCTTTACGCTGCACCAGGTCTTCGCCAGTGACATCGTCCTTGCCTTCGACTTTCGGCGGGTTGTAGACGATGTGGTACACGCGGCCCGAGCCTTCGTGAACGCGACGGCCAGCGATACGCTGGACGATCTCTTCGTCTTCAACTGCGATCTCGACCACGGCGTCCAACTCCACGCCCGCCTTCACCAAGGCTTCGGCCTGGGGAATGGTGCGTGGGAAGCCGTCGAACAGGAAACCGTTCTTGCAGTCTTCCTGGCTGATGCGTTCCTTGACCAGGTTGATGATCAGGTCATCGGAGACCAGGCCGCCGCTGTCCATCACGCTCTTGGCGATCAGGCCCAGCTCGGTGCCAGCCTTGACGGCCGCACGCAGCATGTCGCCGGTGGAGATTTGTGGAATGCCGAATTTTTCAGTGATGAACTTTGCCTGAGTACCTTTACCGGCCCCGGGAGCTCCCAGCAGAATGACGCGCATCGATGTGCTCCTCAATTTTTTATAGAGATGACGCTCGGATTCGCCGCGTGGGGCCAATCTCGTAAAAATGTGGTTCTAGGCCGATCAAACGGCCAAAGGCTGATCAAGATACACAGCGGGCCCTCACCATACAAGCCGCCAAAAGTAGGAGAAACCCGCGCCGCACATGCGTCAGCGCCAGGGTGTGCCTGAGCGCAACCCGCCTGCTCAAAAGACGACCGCCCGTTTCCGGGCGGTCGTCGTGGTTTATCCGCAAGCCATTGAGTGCACGCAAAAAACCTCAACCGGTGTTGCGCAAACCGGCCGCAATACCGGCCACGGACACCAGCAGCGCCTGTTCCAGAGGGCTGTCTTGCGCAGCCTCCTGCTGACGGGAACGTGCCAACAACTCGGCCTGCAACAGGTGCAAGGGGTCCAGGTAGGTGTTGCGCAGGCGGATGAACTCCAGGGTGTCGGGGCTATGGGCCAGCAGCTGCGACTGGCCGGTCAGGCCAAGCACCACGTCACACGCCTGCGACAATAGGTCGCGTAAGTGCGCACCCAATGCCAGCAGGTCCGGCTGCACCAGACGCTCATCATAAAGACGGGCGATATCGGCATCGGCCTTGGCCAGCACCATTTCCAGCATGTCGATGCGCGTGCGAAAGAATGGCCACTGCTCGCGCATCTGCCCCAGCAATTGACCTTCACCGCGCTCCAGCGCCTTGCTCAGTGCCGCTTCCCAGCCGAGCCAGGCGGGTAGCATCAGACGCGTCTGGGTCCAGCCAAAGATCCATGGGATGGCGCGCAAGCTTTCTATCCCGCCCGCACGGCGCTTGGCCGGGCGACTGCCCAAGGGCAAACGGCCCAACTCCTGCTCCGGCGTGGACTGGCGGAAGTACTCGACGAACTGCGGATTTTCCCGCACCACGGCCCGGTAAGCGCTGACACCGTCTGCCGCCAGTTCGTCCATCAGATGACGCCAGGCAGGCTCGGGAGGGGGCGGCGGTAACAGGGTCGCTTCCAGTACCGCCGCCAGGTAGAGATTGAGGTTCTGCTCAGCGATATCCGGCAGACCGAATTTGAAGCGAATCATCTCGCCCTGCTCAGTGGTACGGAAACGCCCCGCCACCGAGCCCGGCGGCTGCGACAGGATAGCCGCGTGTGCCGGGCCACCGCCACGACCAACGGTGCCGCCGCGACCATGGAACAACAACAGCTCCACCTGTTGCTCGCGGCAGATGTCCACCAGGCGCTCCTGCGCCCGGTACTGTGCCCAGGCGGCGGCCGTGGTGCCGGCGTCCTTGGCCGAGTCCGAGTAGCCAATCATCACTTCCTGCGGGCCCTGCAAGCGTGCGCGGTAACCCGGCAATTGCAGCAGGCGCTCCATCACCGGTCCGGCGTTGTCCAGGTCGGCCAGGGTCTCGAACAACGGCACTACGCGCATCGGCCGTTGTACGCCCGACTCTTTCAACAGCAGTTGCACCGCCAATACATCCGACGCGGCGCCCGCCATAGAGATGACATACGAACCTAATGACGCCGCCGGTGCGGCGGCGATTTCCTTGCAGGTATTCAATACCTCGGCAGTGTCCGCCGAGGGTTTGAAGTAACCCGGCAGCAAGGGCCGCCGATTGGTCAGTTCCTGGGTCAGGAAGCTGATACGCGCATCCTCATCCCAGTCCTCATAACGCCCCAGGCCCAGGTAATCGGTGATTTCGGTCATGGCCGCCGAGTGACGGCTGGAGTCCTGACGCACATCCAGGCGCACCAGGAACAGGCCGAACGTCACGGCACGGCGCAGGCAGTCGAGCAGCGGGCCATCGGCGATCACGCCCATGCCGCATTCGTGCAGCGATTGGTAGCACAGTTGCAGAGGGTCGAGTAGGTCGCGGTTGTCCTGCAACACCTCGGCCGGCGCCGGGGTGGTGCTGGTCAACGAGGTGTGGGCCCACTGGCGCGTGGCGCGCAGGCGTTCGCGCAGTTGCTTGAGCAAGGCACGATAAGGTTCGACGCTGTCGCCGACTTTCGCTTGCAACGCCGGGCTGGCCTGTTGCATCGACAGCTCGGAAGCCAGTTGATCAATGTCACGCAGATACAAATCCGCCGCCATCCAACGCGCCAGCAGCAGCACTTCGCGGGTGACCGGCGCGGTGACGTTGGGGTTGCCGTCACGGTCGCCGCCCATCCACGAAGCAAAGCGAATCGGCGCAGCCTCCAGGGGCAGGCGCAAGCCGGTGGCGGCGTGCAGGGCCTGGTCGGCCTTGCGCAGGTAATTGGGAATGGCGTGCCACAGCGAATGCTCGATCACCGCAAAGCCCCATTTGGCTTCATCTACCGGCGTGGGGCGCACGCGCCGGATTTCTTCGGTGTGCCAGGCTTCGGCGATCAAGCGTTGCAAACGCTCGCGAATCTGCTCGCGCTCGGCGGTGGTGAGATCGCGGTGATCCTGCAAGGCCAGTTGCGCGGCAATGGCATCGTATTTCTGAATCAGCGTGCGGCGGGCCACTTCGGTGGGGTGGGCGGTGAGCACCAGCTCGATGTCCAGCCGCGCCAGCTGCCGGGCCAAGGATTCATTGCTGTGCCCTTCGCTTTGCAGACGGGCCAGCAATTCTGGCAAGACGCGGGATTCGAACGGCGCAGATTGCGATTCATCGCGCCGATGAATCAACTGATATTGCTCGGCAATGTTGGCCAGGTTGAGGAACTGGTTGAAGGCCCGCGCCACGGGCAGCAACTCCTCCTCCTGCAACTGATTGAGGCTGGCGCTCAGTTCATCACCAGCGGCATTTTGCGAAACGGCTCCACGGCGGTCGGCCTTGGCGCCTTTGCGGATCTGCTCGATCTTATCGAGGAAAGCCTCGCCGTACTGCTCTCGAATGGTGTTGCCCAACAGCTCACCCAGCAGGTGAACATCCTCACGCAAGCGTGCATCGATATCACTCATCAGCCAATCTCCAGCCAGAAATCCGGGACGCGCAGGTGCTTCAGAGTGCCGCCGACGTCGGTTTCTGACAAGGCCGAACGCGAACGACTTTAAACCTTGGCGCTTGCAGCTAGTCTCAACGATGAGTCGCCGCGTTATTTTCACGCAGGCGGCTGGTCACTCATCACCGCCTGCCATCGCAGGCTTTATTGAGGTAGCCATGAAAATTCGAGAACTGGCCCAGCATTGGGAAGAAACCGCCAAGGGTCGTTTGACCAAGACTGAATACGCCATTCATCTGGATGTAGAAGCCGCTGCCCGGCTGGCGGCCATTGCCGAGATGTACCCCAAGCGCCACGTCGAAGAACTGCTCGGCGAGCTGATCGGCGCCGCCCTGGAAGAGCTGGAAGCCAGCTTTCCCTACATCCAGGGCCAGCAGGTGATTGCCACCGACGAAGAGGGTGATCCGCTGTATGAAGACGTCGGCCCCACCCCACGTTTTCTCACGTTATCCCGTCGCCATTTGCATGATTTATCAGCCGTTGCTGACGAACAAAAACACTGATAAACATTTATTGACGTCAATTAAACCCACGTATTCCGGGCCTTTTACAGGCCCGGAGGTACCGCTGCCCGCCGCGAAAGTTCCATTTTTTAAACATTGACCAGTCAGTCAGATATTTTTTTAGGCAAATCGCCATATCCGCTGAACTTTTGAAAAAAGCCTCCGGTCACAGCCAGTAGCCATCACTTGTGGAACGGTCGTTTGAACGGACGCCATGTGCTTTACCGACGGGCCCGAAATCGATACGCCCCGATGGATTTTGATGTTTTTCAGGAGTTATCCAATGGAGTTGAAGACGATGAACACCAGCACTGCCAAATCCTCGTTTAACCACCTGCGCGGGCTCAAATTGGCCGCGCTGGCAATCGGCACCAGCTTCGTTCTGGCGGGCTGCGCCGGCAACCCTCCAACCGAGCAGTACGCCGTAACCCAATCGGCCGTCAACAGCGCAGTCAGCGCCGGCGGTACCGAGTATGCGGCGGTGGAAATGAAGTCGGCCCAGGACAAGCTCAAAGAAGCTGAGATTGCCATGCACGACAAGAACTACGACAAAGCTCGCCAACTGGCTGAACAAGCCGAGTGGGATGCTCGCGTCGCTGAGCGTAAAGCCCAGGCTGCCAAGGCTCAACAGGCTGTGAAGGATTCCCAGAAGGCTGTTGACGAACTGCGTAAAGAAGGCATGCGCCCAGCTGCAATCATGCAGAAGTAAACCGCTGCCACTTGACTGCATCGCACCTGATATCGAATTGAAAGGACGACACGACTATGCGTAAACAATTGATGATCCCTGCCCTGCTGGCGATGAGCGTTGCCTTGGCGGCCTGCTCCACCCCGCCGAACGCGAACCTGGAAAATGCGCGGACCAATTTCTCGTCCCTGCAAACCAACCCACAAGCCACCAAGCTGGCTGCGCTGGAAACCAAAGACGCCAGCGACTGGCTGGACAAGGCTGACAAGGCCTACCGCGACAAAGAAGACGAGAAGAAAGTCGACCAACTCGCATACCTGACCAACCAGCGCGTTGAAGTGGCCAAGGACACCATCGTCCTGCGCGAATCCGAAGCCAAGCTGAAAAACGCCGGTGACGAACGCGCCCGTGCCCTGCTGGACGCGCGTGATGCGCAGATCAAGCAACTGCAAAACAGCTTGAACGCCAAGCAAACCGATCGTGGCACCCTGGTGACTTTCGGTGACGTGCTGTTCGCCACCAACAAGTCCGACCTGAAATCCAGCGGCCTGGTGAACATCACCAAGCTGGCTCAGTTCCTGCGCGACAACCCAGACCGTAAAGTGATCGTCGAAGGCTACACCGACAGCACCGGTTCTGACTCGTACAACCAGAGCCTGTCGGAGCGTCGTGCCGCTTCCGTTCAACGTGCACTGGCTCAACAAGGCGTGGATATCTCGCGCATCGTGACCCAGGGCTATGGCAAGGAATATCCGGTTGCCGATAACGGCAGCGTTTCCGGCCGCGCCATGAACCGTCGCGTTGAAGTGACAATCTCCAACGACAACCAGCCGGTCAAGCCACGGTCTTCCGTCGCTAACTGATCATTGGTCTGGTAAAAAGCCCCGCCTTCAGGCGGGGCTTTTTCGTTGCCATTCATGAAAGCGTATTCAAGCTTTAGTCATTGAGGTATCCGAAGGTGATGCGATTGCCACAAAAAAACCACCAGAAACGGTGGTTTTTTTGACTAGGGAAACTTGATCATGCGATCAGTATCTTCATCCGGCGGCGTTATCTTTTTGTTATGACGGGAGGTATCAGATGAGCAACCTGCCAACTGATTACGCGCCTGTTCTTGCGCATCCGCCCGCTCCAACGCCTGATGCGCCCTGGCCATAGCCAGCATATTGCATATCGCATCAATTCTTATCACTGCCTTCCCGCCCCCACTGTGCGTAAGTTACATCGCCCTTTGTGGTACCTGACGCAATTAGGTTCCAAACAATTTCGTTACACGCCCCCGGTACGCCGATAAGTGCAATGCCGCTGACATGAAAAACCTGTCGATAACTGACAGGTTTTTAAGGGTTGCCTATCAGTAGGTGACTGAGCCTTGATTCTCGCCACCGCCGGCCTGAATCTGGCCTTGGCCAGCTGAGCCACCTTCACCGGCTTGGCCACTTTGAGCCGCTTTTTTTTCCAGCAGTTGCTTCAGCATTTCAAGCAGCTCTTCAATGCTTTCTCCCCCACCAGCGCCTTGGCTTGCTCCGGAACCTTGAGCGCCTCCACCCCCCTGGGAACCACCGGAACCAGAACCTTGCGAACCTTCACCGCGCTTAGCGCGGATTTGCTCTTGAAGTTGCTGGATTTGCTGATCAAGACCTTGCGAAGCCCCCTGAGAACCTCCCGAATTGCCGACGCCAATTGAAGGTGCTGCGCCAATACCATTCATAAAACTCGTACTCCAGATTGATGAAATAAAGTGCGCTGATCAGCCAGGCCAATCAGTACCTCATCTGTGGCGTACGAATGAAGATGGTTCCAATCTGTAAAGGCTCGAAAGCCCTTGAGCAACTAAGCTGCACACCGGATGGTTTTTGGGCTCACTGTTGCAACTGCGGGGTTTCCTGCCCCATGCAACGCACGGCCTGCTTCTTGTTATTGACCAGCACGCCGCTCAAGCCTTTCTGTTCGGTATCAAACATCACCAACACGCCGTCAGCGCACTGCGCCACTTGCGCAGCCGGGGTCAGGGAGATCTTGTAATCCTCGCCCGGCACTGTCTTGAGCATGGTGAAGTCGCTGAGCAGCAACGCATCTTCGGGCTTGGCGAAGTGCAGGTAGCCGTAGTACCACAGGCAGCCTACGGTGCCGATGATGGTGCCGATGCCGGTGAGAATCAGCGGGATCATATTGCGTTCTTCGCTCATTGCGGGCTCTCTGATGAATCAACTTTAGGAACAGGGTAATTCGGGATTTCTCCCAGGCGGCGCAAGCCGTTGAAGTGCTGCGGGTCGTCCAGATAACGCAGCATGACGGTTTGCCAGGTTTTGTCGGCAAAGGTCTGCACATGGCCGCCACGGGTCAGTTGCAACACCCTGGGCGGGGGGGCGGCCTGATACAAGCGGATGCCATTGGACACCGGCACGATAGGGTCATCCAGGCTGTGGAACAGCAACTTGGGCACGCCGGTCAGCCCTGGCATGGCCTTGATCGCACTATCGCCGTCAGGCACCAGCCATGACAGCGGCACCTGCAACGGCCAGGTTAACCAGGAAGTGCTCAAGGCGAATTGTCCTACGTCACGATAACTGGCGGGTACGCCGTCCAATACCAGCGCCTTGAGTTGGGATTGGCGCTCCGGGTGGGCTGCCAGGTAATGCACTGCCAGTGCACCACCCAGGCTTTGGCCGAGGATAATCAGCGGTTGACCCTGGGTTTCAGGCGCCTTGTCGATCCAGCTGAAAGCGGCGTCGATATCCTGGTAGATCGCCGGCAACGATGGCTTGCCTTCCGAAAGCCCATAGCCACGATAGTCCAGCAACAGCACTTGATAGCCCTGTTCCGGCAACCACCAACTGCCCCCCAGGTGCCAGGCGAGGTTACCGCCATTGCCGTGCAAATGCAGGACGGTGCCCTTGAGCGGTACACCGGGTTTGGCCGGCAGCCACCAGGCGTGCAGTTTCACGCCATCTGCGGTGGTGAGCGTGACGTCGCGGTATGGAAGATGGGCTTTTTCCGGCGTGAAGGGCAGGCCGGGCTCGGGGTAGAACAGCAAGGAGCTGCAGCCGTTCAGTGTGAGTAGCAGGCATAAAATGCCGAGGATTCTCATCCGTTGAAGCCTCGCGAAAGTTCTGAAGACCCGTGCAGATCAAATGTGGGAGCTGGCTTGCCTGCTCCCACATTTTGATCCGGTTTCGTCAGTTAAAGGATATTGGAGTAATCCGCCTCGATCCGGTCCAGGCTCAAGTGGTTGAGGAAGTTGGAGAAGCACATCCAGGCCGCCAGCGCGTTCATGTCGCGAAACTGCTCCGGCAGGTACTTGGGCGGCACCACCAGGCCTTCGTCGACCAACTGGCGCAGGGTACGCATGTCTTCAAGGGTGGTCTTGCCGCAGAACAGCAGCGGCACTTGCTCCAGCTTGCCTTTACGTACAGCGAGCTGGATGTAGTTGTAGACCATGATAAAGCCCTTGAGGTAGGACAAATCCTTGGTAAATGGCAGACCGGTGGGCACCGAACCACGGAATACCCGGCTGGCATTCCCATAGCTTTCGGCCATTTCAAAGCCTTGCTCGCGGAAGAACTCAAACACCTGCAGGAAGTCCGCCCCCTCCTCCACCATATGGATGGCACGTGTCCGGTTGGTAAGTTTTCGCAGGCGGCTGGGGTAGGAGGCAAACGTGATGATTTCCATCAGGATCGCCAGGCCTTCCTGGGTGACGGTGGACGACGGCGGGCCTTTGGACAGGAACGTGCAGATCGGCTGGTTCTGGCCGTTGAGGGTGGTGCCCACATGCACCAGGCCTTCATGCACCTCCAAAGCGCGCACGTCGCGGTCGTTGAACATCGCGTCGGCGCGGATCTTGATGTAGTCAGCGCCCGCCGCTGCGTCGGCGACAATGCCATCGGACTCGAATACGCGGATGGTCTCCTCCGCTTCGCCAAACACTTTGTTCAGACGGGTTTGCAGCAGGCTGACCGCATCTTTGGCGGTGAGGGTCTTGGCTTCGTCCTTGAGGTCACCCCGGCCATCAATGTTGTTCAGGTAATCGGAGAGCATCAGACCAAGGTCGGCCAGGGTCGGGTCGCCAGCGTGGAACGCATCGGAGGCGGCGCCGTACAGCTCTTGGGAAATAAGACCGAAGTCCTCGGTGCCGCGCGCTTCAAGCATGCGCACCACCATGCGGTATTCGCGGCACATGCGCCGCATGATCTGCCCCACCGGGCTGAATTGTCCAAGGCGACGGGTGATGTCGCGCTCGATGTTCTGGAATTCCAGCTTCACCGCGCTGGAGTCGAACGACAGCGGTCGGTTCAGGTAGTAATCACGGTCTACGGCAGGCATCGCCTTGCCCTTGGCCTTGAGAAATCCCTGGCGAATGTTTTCGTCCCATTTCACCGCATCGAGAACGCGGATCGGTGTTTGCGCCAGCACAATGCGATCGGACAAGGTGCGTATCGTCTGCTGGTAATCGTCCACCCGGTGCTTCCTCTTTAAACGTTATTGGCCCACGCGCAGGTAGCGCACGGCTTCAGCAGCAAGCCCAGCTCCCCCCAAAGCAGATTGCGCACAGGGCTAGACCGAGGCCAATACCAGGTGCATGTAACGCTTGAGAATTTCAAGCATCTCGTCACCGGTCAGAGGCTCTGCGCCGCCCAACAGGCCCTGATATTCCATCCGACTGATGATAGCCGTCAACACCTTGGCATCCTGCTGCGGCTCCCGGGAGCCCAATACCTGGAAAAACTGCCCGGTACCCTGCAACAGGATCTGTTGATGGGAGCGTACCAGTTCGGCCAGCCGCGGGTTCAATAGGGCTTCCTGGCGAAAAGCCTGCTCAGCCATCAGGTATTCGCGCCGGTTGGTCAGCTGGCGCAGCACATAGTCAGCGGTCAGGCGCGCGATATCATCGGCCAGTTGCGAGCGCGACTCCGGGCTGCCATCGCCATAGGCGACCATCTCGCGCAACAGGCCTTCGTTGCGCACCCACAGTTTGCCCATGAAAGCGGCGCTGCGTTCCACGTACTGGGCGAAGGTATCGGTGAGCAGGTCGTCGATGTCTTTGAAGTAATAGGTAGTGGCCGACAGCGGCACCCCCGCCTCTGCCGCCACTGCCCGGTGACGTACGGCCCGCACGCCATCGCGCACGACGATACGCATGGCCGCATCGAGAATGTCTTGCCGGCGTTGCTCGCTGCCCCGTCGGCTGGCCTTGCGGCCCTGGTACTGAACGCTTTCAGCCACGGCAGCAGCAATGCCGGCGGCACCTTCTTGAGCTATTACGCGGTTCACCACACTTCTTCCTTTAGAGGTGACGCGGAGCGTCAGAGGGTGCATTCCCACGCGGAGCGTGGGAACGATCACTGACGAGCACCACTTGAACAGGCCACATAAAAAAGCCGCCTTATAAAAGGCGGCTTCGGATTTCGCTACGGTTACGCTTGCGGCCGCATGTGCGGGAACAGGATCACGTCGCGGATCGACGGCGAGTTGGTCAACAACATCACCAGACGGTCAATGCCGATACCTTCACCGGCAGTCGGCGGCATGCCGTACTCCAGGGCCCGAACGAAGTCGGCATCGTAGTGCATGGCTTCGTCATCACCGGCGTCCTTGTCGGCCACCTGGGCCATGAAACGCTCGGCCTGGTCTTCCGCGTCGTTAAGCTCGGAGTAGGCGTTGGCGATTTCGCGGCCACCGATGAACAGCTCGAAACGGTCGGTGACGTTGGGGTTGTCGTCGTTGCGACGGGCCAGCGGCGACACTTCGAACGGGTACTGGGTAATGAAGTGCGGCTGCTCCAGCTTGTGCTCCACCAGTTCTTCGAAAATCATCACCTGCAGCTTGCCCAGGCCTTCGAAGCCCAGCACCTTGGCGCCGGCTTTCTTGGCAATGGCACGGGCCTTGTCGATGTCGTTGAGGTCGTCAGCGGTCAGCTCGGGGTTGTACTTGAGGATCGAGTCGAACACCGACAGGCGCACGAATGGCTCGCCGAAGTGGAACACCTTGTCGCCGTACGGCACGTCAGTGCTGCCCAGCACCAGCTGTGCCAGCTCGCGGAACAGTTCTTCGGTCAGGTCCATGTTGTCTTCGTAGTCGGCGTAGGCCTGGTAGAACTCCAACATGGTGAATTCAGGGTTGTGACGGGTCGAGACGCCTTCGTTACGGAAGTTGCGGTTGATCTCGAACACCTTTTCAAAGCCGCCCACCACCAAGCGCTTGAGGTACAGCTCCGGCGCGATACGCAGGAACATTTCCATGTCCAGCGCGTTGTGGTGGGTTTCGAACGGTTTGGCTGCGGCACCACCCGGGATGGTCTGCAGCATCGGCGTTTCCACTTCCAGGAAGTCACGCTGCATCAGGAAGCTGCGGATGTGAGCAATGACTTGCGAGCGTACGCGGAAGGTCTGGCGCACGTCTTCGTTGACGATCAGGTCAACGTAGCGCTGGCGATAGCGCTGTTCGGTGTCGGTCAGGCCGTGGTGTTTGTCTGGCAGCGGGCGCAGGGACTTGGTCAGCAGGCGCACATTGGTCATCTCGACGTACAGGTCGCCCTTGCCGGAACGGGCCAGGGTGCCTTCGGCTGCGATGATGTCGCCCATGTCCCAGGTTTTCACCGAGGCCAGGGTTTCTTCGGACAGGGTCTTGCGGTTGACGTAGACCTGGATGCGACCGGTCATGTCCTGAATCACCATGAACGAGCCACGGTTGAGCATGATGCGACCTGCCACCTTGACCGGGATCGCAGCCTCTGCCAGTTCTTCCTTGGTCTTGTCCGCGTATTGCTTCTGCAAGGCATCGCAGTAGTTGTCGCGACGGAAGTCGTTGGGGAAGGCGTTACCCTTGGCGCGCTCGGCAGCAAGCTTTTCCTTGCGCAGGGCGATCAGGGAGTTTTCTTCCTGTTGCAGGGCTTGCGGGTCGAGTTGTTGGTCGCTCATGTCTTTAAATATTCCATCAGGTTCGTTGCCCCCAGCCTTCGGCGGGGGATCGCGGGCAAGCCCGCTCCCACAGAGGGTATTAGAGGCCGGATTTCAGGCTGGCTTCCAGGTATTCGTCGATATCGCCGTCGAGTACCTTGTCGCAGTCGCTGCGTTCGATGTTAGTGCGCAGATCCTTGATCCGCGAGGCATCGAGCACGTACGAACGGATCTGGTGGCCCCAGCCGATATCCGACTTGGTGTCTTCCAGCGCCTGGGAAGCCGCGTTGCGCTTCTGCATTTCCTGCTCGTACAACTTGGCCCGCAGCATTTTCATGGCGGTGTCCTTGTTGGCGTGCTGGGAACGTTCGTTCTGGCAGCTGACCACGGTGTTGGTCGGTACGTGGGTAATACGTACGGCCGAGTCGGTGGTGTTTACGTGCTGGCCACCGGCGCCGGAGGAACGGTAGGTGTCGATCCGCAGGTCGGCCGGGTTGATCTCGATTTCCACTTTGTCGTCGATCTCTGGCGAGACGAACACCGCAGAGAATGAGGTGTGGCGACGATTGCCGGAGTCGAACGGGCTCTTGCGCACCAGGCGGTGCACGCCGATCTCGGTGCGCAGCCAGCCAAAGGCATATTCGCCCTTGATGTGCACGGTCGCGCCCTTGATACCGGCCACTTCACCGGCGGACAGTTCCATGATGGTCGCGTCGAAACCGCGTTTGTCGGCCCAGCGCAGGTACATGCGCAGCAGGATGTTGGCCCAGTCCTGGGCCTCGGTGCCACCGGAACCGGCCTGGATATCCAGATAGGCGTTGTTCGGGTCCATTTCATGGCTGAACATGCGGCGGAATTCAAGCTTGGCGAGGTTTTCCTCGAGACGGGCCAGCTCGGCGACGACATCGCCCACTGCGCCTTCGTCGTTTTCTTCGACGGCCATGTCCAGCAGGTCGCGGCAATCACCCAGGCCGGTGTTCAGTTCGTCGAGGGTATCGACGATCTGTGCCAGCGCAGCGCGCTCGCGCCCCAGTTCCTGGGCGTACTCAGGTTTGTTCCAGACACTCGGATCTTCAAGCTCGCGATTGACCTCGGTCAGACGCTCATGCTTTTGATCGTAGTCAAAGATACCCCCGAATAGTTTCGGAGCGCTCGGACAGGTCCTTGATGGTGTTAAGGATCGGGTTGATTTCCATGGCGGGCAGCACTCGTTGGCGAACTTTTGAAAGCCGGCGAGTATAACGGCAAACGGCTGCGAACGGCAGTCCGCTTGGCCGAAAAGGCGGTGGTTTGTACAGGATCCATAGCCAGATAGCGATCAAATGTGGGAGCTGGCTTACCTGCTCCCACAGAGGCGCCCGGCGCTTGGGATTATTCGATGCCCACCTGATTACGCCCATTATTCTTGGCCGTGTATAACCCCTTGTCCGCCGCCATGATCAACTGCCGACAATCGGTACCCTGGACCGGCGTCAACGTCGACAGCCCAATACTGATGGTCAGGCTGGCACCTTCAGCCGGGGCGATGTGCGGGATTTTCAACGCCGCTACCGCCATGCGCAGCTTTTCCGCGACCAGGCGTGCGCCGCCCGGTGAGGTGTTGGGCAGGACCAGCGCGAACTCCTCGCCGCCGTAGCGCGCCGGCAAATCCGAAGGGCGGCTGCTGGCTTCACGGATGGTGTTGGCGACTTTGCGCAAGGCTTCGTCGCCCTCGACGTGGCCGAAGCTGTCGTTGAAGGTCTTGAAGAAATCCACGTCGATCATCAGCAGCGACAGTTGGGTCTGGTCGCGCATGGCGCGGCGCCATTCCAACTCCAGGTATTCGTCGAAGTGGCGGCGGTTGGACAGCCCGGTCAGGCCATCGGAGTTCATCAGGCGTTGCAGCACCAGGTTGGTGTCCAGCAACTGTTGCTGGCTGACGCGCAACGCGCGGTAGGCCGCGTCGCGCTGCAACAGGGTCATGTAGGAGCGCGAGTGGTAGCGGATGCGCGCCACCAACTCGATGTTGTCCGGCAGCTTGACCAGGTAATCGTTGGCCCCGGCCGCAAAGGCCGCGCTCTTGATCAGCGGGTCTTCTTTGGTGGACAGCACGATGATCGGAATATTCGCGGTGGCCGGGTGATTGCGGTATTCGCGCACCAGAGTGAGGCCGTCCAGGCCCGGCATCACCAGGTCCTGCAAGATCACCGTGGGCTTGATGCGGATCGCCTGGGCAATCGCCTGGTGCGGGTCGGCACAAAAGTGGAAGTCGATGTTTTCTTCATGGGCCAGGCCACGCCGCACGGCTTCACCGATCATGGCCTGGTCGTCGACCAGCAACACCATGGCGGCGTTTTCGTCGGTCTTGAAGTCGTCGAGCTGTAAATCATTCATGTGCAGTCACCTGAATTACTACCTGCAAGCCAGCACGGCGGGAGATTTTTGTTCATTTTGCAAAGACCTCCAGCAATCGGGGCGCAATTCTATCCAGTGGGCGAATTTCAACAGCAGCATCAATCGCCGCCGCCGCTTTGGGCATGCCATACACCGCCGAACTCTGTTGGTCCTGGGCGATGGTCAAATATCCTTGTTCCCGCATCAGCTTGAGGCCCTGGGCGCCGTCGCGCCCCATGCCCGTGAGCAAGACGCCGACGGCGTCACCGTTCCAGTGGCTGGCGACGCTTTCGAAAAACACGTCGATCGACGGCCGGTAAATCTCGTTCACCGGCTCTGCGGTATAGGCTAGCGTGCCATTTTTCAACAAGCGAATATGGTGGTTGGTGCCGGCCAGCAATACCACGCCGGGTTGAGGCGGCTCGCCTTCACAGGCCAGGCGCACCGGCAGGCCGGAAGCGCTGCTCAGCCACTCGGCCATGCCAGCGGCAAACACCTGGTCCACATGCTGCACTAGCACGATGGCGGCAGGGAAATCCCGGGGCAACCCCTTGAGCAGAACTTCCAGGGCCGCCGGCCCACCGGCCGAAGAACCAATCGCCACCAGCCGTTGACGCTTGCCGGTGACCCGCTGCGGCGGGGTTTCGGCACGCACCCGCGTGCCGCGCTGGCCGATCAGCCAGCCAATATTGAGGATCTTGCGCAACAGGGGCGCCGCCGCATCCTTGGGGTTGCCCACGCCCAGTGCCGGGGTGTCCACCACATCCAGGGCGCCGTGGCCCATGGCTTCGAATACACGGCTGACGTTGGCCTGGCGGTCAACGGTGACGATCACGATCGGGCATGGCGTGTCGGCCATGATCTGGCGGGTAGCTTCCACGCCGTCCATCACCGGCATGATCAAGTCCATCAGGATCAAGTCCGGGGTCAGCTCGGCGCAACGCTGCACCGCTTCCAGGCCATTGCTGGCTACCCACACCACCTCGTGGGCGGGCTCGTAACTCAAGGCACGGCGCAAGGCCTCTACGGCCAGGGGCATGTCATTGACGATCGCAATCCTCATGCCCGGGCGCCTCCAATCAGTTCAACCACGGCGTCGAGCAAGGCGTCGTCATGGAAACTGGCTTTGGCTAGATAATAGTCGGCCCCGGCGTCGAGGCCACGGCGGCGGTCTTCTTCACGATCCTTGTAGGAAACCACCATCACCGGCAATGATTGCAGGCGACTGTCACGGCGCAAAAGTGTGACCAATTCAATACCGTCCATGCGAGGCATATCAATATCCGTGATAAGCAGGTCGAAGTCCTCGGAGCGCAATGCGTTCCAGCCATCCATGCCATCGACCGCCACGGCAACTTCATAACCCCGGTTGAGTAACAATTTGCGTTGCAGCTCGCGCACCGTCAGTGAGTCGTCCACCACCAGCACGCGCTTGCGCGGCGCTTCGGTGGCCTGCTGGTTGCGCCGGGCGATGCGCTCCAGGCGGCCGGTATTGAGCAGCTTGTCCACTGAACGCAGCATGTCTTCGACATCGACGATCAACACCACCGAGCCGTCATCGAGCAAGGCCCCGGCAGAAATGTCCTGGACCTTGCCCAGGCGATCATCCAGCGGCAACACCACCAACGTGCGCTCGCCGATAAAGCGCTCCACGGCAATCCCGTACACGGCATCGCGTTCGCGGATCACCACCACTTTCAAGGTATCTGAAGGGGTCTGCCCCGGCGGGCGCTGCAGCAACTGACTGGCGGCAACCAGGCCGACGTGTCGGCCTTCATGCCAGAAGTGCTGGCGGCCTTCCAACTGCACGATGTCGTCGGGGGCCAGGTCGCACATGCGTTCGATATGCGCCAGGGGAAACGCATAGGCTTCTTCGCCGACTTCCACCACCAGGCTGCGCACCACCGACAGGGTCAGCGGCACCTCAAGATGGAAGCGACTGCCCTGCCCCGCCGTCTGTTCCAGCACCACTGCGCCGCGCAACTGGCGAACCATATGCTGCACCGCGTCCAGGCCCACACCGCGCCCGGACACTTCGGTGACTTTGTCCCGCAGGCTGAACCCCGGCAGGAACAGGAAGGTCAGTAGCTCCTCTTCGCTCAGGCGCAGAGCCGTTTCCACCGGAGACAAATTCCGGTCGACAATAGTGCCGCGCAGGCGCTCGAGGTCGACACCGTTGCCGTCATCGCTCAATTCCAGCACCAGCAACCCGGCCTGATGGGACGCGCGCAGGCGAATCAAGCCCTCCGCCGGCTTGCCCGCCAGCACGCGCTGCTCAGGGGTTTCGATGCCGTGGTCGACGGCATTGCGCAATAAATGGGTGAGCGGCGCTTCGAGTTTTTCCAGCACGTCACGGTCGACCTGGGTCTTTTCGCCTTCAATCTCCAGGCGCACTTGCTTGCCCAGGCTGCGACCGAGGTCACGCACCATACGCACCTGCCCGGCCAGCACATCGGCAAACGGCCGCATGCGGCAGGCCAATGCGGTGTCGTAGAGCACCTGGGCGCGCTGGCCGGCCTGCCAGCCGAACTCATCCAGCTCGGCGTTTTTTTCCGCCAGCAGGGCCTGGGCTTCACTCAGCAGGCGACGGGTATCGGCCAGGGCTTCCTGGGCTTCCAGGTTCAGATCCAGGGATTTTAGCTGGCCATCCAGGGCATCCAGTGCACGCAAGCTGTTGCTCTGAATGCGCTTGAGGCGTTGCAGGCTGGCCAGGTACGGCTTGAGCCGCTGGGTTTCCACCAGGGATTTGCTGGACAAGTCCAACAGGCTGTTCAAGCGCTCGGCCGTCACCCGCAGCACGCGCTCGCCGCCTTCTGTCATGCGTTTGCTCTGGCGCGGCGCTTCACTGCTGACCGGCGCGGGCTCTAGCTCGGGCTCCAGCAGCAATGCGTCAACCCGCGGCGCGGGGATGGGCTCGGGATTTGGCACGGGCGTGGCAATCGGCTGCGAGGGATCGAGCAAGCGCTCCATCAGCGCTACGTACGCCTCGATATCCGCCGGCCCCAAGTCATTGCCCGGCGTGGCGATTCGCATCAGCAGGTCGGTGCCTTGCAGCAACGCGTCGATATGTTCAGGTTGCAGGTACAGGCGGCCTTCCTGGGCACTGACCAGGCAGTCTTCCATGACGTGGGCCACGCTGACCCCGGCATCCACGCCGACAATCCGCGCCGCCCCTTTAAGTGAATGCGCGGCGCGCATGCAGGCTTCGAGCTGGTCGGCCTGGGTCGGGTTGCGTTCCAGCGCCAGCAGGCCCGCGCTCAACACCTGGGTCTGCGCATCGGCTTCCAGGCTGAACAGTTCCAACAGCGAGGCATCGCGCATCTGGTCGGGGGTCATGCGAGGCTCCGGGTCACGGCGGACAACAATTGCGCTTCGTCCAGCCAGCGCAGACTGCGGCCTTTCCACTGCAACACGCCTTGGGTGTAGCGTGCGCTGGCCTGGGTGCCGGACACCGACGCAGCCTTCAAGGTGCGCTCATCGATGGCGTGGATGCCGTCTACTTCATCTACCGGTACGACGACCGGGCCGTCCTGGGCAGCGATGATCAGCATGCGCGGCATGATCCGCCCGCCGCTGGCGCCGGCACTGGTGCTGTCCAGGCCCAGCAGTTCCACCAACGACAGGCACGCCACCAGCGCCCCGCGTACGTTGGCCACGCCCAGCAGCGCTCGGGAGCGCTGGTGCGGCAGCGAGTGGATCGGCTGCAACGGCGCCACTTCCACCAGGCAGCGGGTGGCGATACCGAGCCATTCTTCGCCGAGGCGGAACATCAACAGCGAACGGGTGACCACATCGCTATCCGCTTCGGCAGCTGCCTGCGCGTGATGGTCGTCTTGTTGCAGTGCGTAGCGGTCGAGCAGGCGTGTGGCGGCGGCGGAATACACCAAGCAATTGCGGCAGTGGATATGCTCGGCCAACAGCGGGCAGGACTTGTCGCCATGAATACCGATGCGGTTCCAACAGTCGTCAATGGCTTGGGTATCGGTCAGCGTCAGGTCCAGGCCTGCGGTGTCGAGCGCGTCAGGGCTACTCATCGTTTGGTCTCACTGTCAGCTCGCTCGCTACGGGCGGCGCGTGCCTGAAGACGACGCGCGCCGACACTGTCACCCTGGGACTCGAGCAACGCGGCCAGGTGCATCAGGGCCTGGGGATGCTGCGGTTCCAGATACAGAGCTTTTCGGTAATACCCCTGGGCCTCCAGGGCACTGCCAGCCACATCGCTGAGCAGCCCCAACCAGTAAAACACCTGGGCGGCCGGCGGGTGACTGCTCAAATACCGCTCGCAGGCCGCTCGGGCCTCGGCACTTTTGCCCTCGTTGGCCAGGGTTGCGATCTGGCTGAGCAGATCCCCTGCATCGGTATGCGTAGCTTTGACCGGTGGCACGTGGGGGGTGACCGAGCTGAACGGTCGCGGCTTGAGCGGTATCGGCGCCGCCCTGCGCTGCGGTAGCGGCGCGGGCGTCGGTTTGATCACAGGTGCAGCCGGCGCGGCCGGTTCTACATGCCGACTGAAGGCAAAGGACTGCGGCACGCCGATGGAGCGCATGCCGTGGCGCCCCAGCAGGCTGCCCTCGGCCGGGCCGATAAACAGCACGCCGTCCACGTGAGTCAATGCCTTGAGCACATCAAAGACCTGTTTCTGGGTCGGCTGGTCGAAGTAGATCAGCAAGTTGCGGCAGAACACAAAATCGTAGGTCGGCTCGTTCGCCAGCAGTGCCGGGTCCAGCAAGTTGCCGACTTGCAGGCGCACTTGTTCACGCACCCGGTCGGCGATGCGGTAAACGCCTGCGTCTTCAGTGAAGTGGCGGTCGCGAAATTCAAGATCGGCGCCGCGAAACGAGTTCTTGCCATACACGCCCCGCCGCGCGCGCTCCACCGACAGCGGGCTGACGTCCATGCCTTGCACTTTGAACTGGTGGGGCGCCAACCCCGCATCGAGCAAGGCCATGGCAATCGAATAGGGCTCTTCGCCGGTCGAACACGGCAGGCTGAGAATACGCAGGGCGCGCATCTGGTTGATCTCGGCCAAGCGTGCCTGGGCCAGGCGAGCCAGGGTTGCAAAGGATTCGGGATAGCGGAAAAACCAGGTCTCGGGGACGATCACCGCTTCGATCAGCGCCTGCTGCTCGTCATGGGAGGTTTGCAGGTGTTGCCAGTAAGCCTCCGCCGACGGCGACTGGGACGACTGGCAGCGCTGGCGCACCGCGCGCTCGATGATCGCCTCGCCCACCGAAGCGACGTCCAGGCCGATGCGTTCTTTCAAGAACGCGAAAAACCGCGGGTCATTGCTCATAGGCTCAACTCGGCGGAAAACAGCAAGGCACGCACTGGCGCGGTCAACAGATCCGCGACGCCAATCCACTGCATCAAGCCCTGTGCGTCCTCGCGCACCGGCCCCAGGTATGGCGCCTGCTGATTGTCCAGGCCATAGGGCTGAAATTCGGCGGGGTCGCAACGCAGGGTGTCGGTGGCCTGTTCCAGGATCAGCCCTAGCCAACGCGCCTCACTCCAAGGCTGCGGCTGATAATTGACCAACACCAGGCGCGTACTGGTACGCGCCTGGGCCGAAGTGCCGAACGTCAGGGCGCTCAAGTCGATGACCGGCACCAGCGCCCCACGATGGGCGAAGATACCCGCCACCCATAAGGGCGCTTGGGCGATAGGTTTAAGCGCCAGGCGCGGCAGCACCTCGGCCACTTCCGTGGCCTTGAGGGCAAAGCGTTCGTTGCCGATGCGAAACACCAGAAACAATGCCTTTTTCGCTGCCGGGACGGCACCGCGTTTAGCCGCGAGCTCACTCATCAGACTTTGAAACGCGAGACGCCGCTGCGCAGACCGACCGCAACCTGGCTCAGTTCATCAATGGCAAAGCTGGCCTGGCGCAGGGATTCGACGGTCTGGCTGCTGGCATCGCCCAATTGCACCAGCGCATGGTTGATCTGCTCGGCGCCGGTGGCCTGGGCCTGCATGCCTTCGTTGACCATCAACACCCGCGGCGCCAGGGCCTGTACCTGATGGATGATCTGCGACAGTTGCTCGCCCACTTGCTGCACCTCCGACATGCCACGGCGCACCTCCTCGGAGAACTTGTCCATGCCCATCACCCCTGCCGACACCGCCGACTGGATCTCACGCACCATCTGCTCAATGTCGTAGGTCGCCACAGCGGTCTGGTCGGCCAGGCGGCGCACTTCGGTGGCAACCACGGCAAAGCCGCGCCCGTACTCACCGGCTTTCTCAGCCTCGATGGCCGCATTCAGGGACAACAGGTTGGTCTGGTCGGCCACCTTGACGATGGTCACCACCACCTGGTTGATATTGCCGGCCTTCTCATTGAGGATCGCCAGCTTGGCGTTGACCAGGTCGGCGGCGCCCATCACCGAGTGCATGGTTTCTTCCATGCGGGCCAGGCCCTGCTGGCCGGAACCGGCAGCCACCGAGGCCTGGTCGGCGGCGGTGGACACTTCGGTCATGGTGCGGACCAAGTCCTTGGACGTGGCGGCAATTTCGCGGGAAGTGGCGCCGATTTCGGTGGTGGTGGCTGCGGTTTCTGTCGCGGTCGCCTGTTGCTGCTTGGAGGTCGCGGCAATCTCGGTGACCGAGGTGGTGACCTGCACCGATGAACGCTGCGCCTGGGACACCAGGGCAGTCAGCTCGGTCATCATGTCGTTGAAGCCGGTTTCAACCGCGTTGAATTCGTCCTTGCGCTCCAGGTTCAGGCGCTTGCTCAGGTCACCGGTGCGCATGACTTCGAGGATTTGAACGATGCGCTGCATCGGCGCCATGATCGCGCGCATCAGCAACAGGCCACACAGCGCGGCGGCGAGAATCGCCAGCAACAGCGAGACGCCCATGCTGATCTTCGCGGCCGCTACCGCATCATCGATGGCGGCGGTGGCGTTGTCGGCGACCTGCTTGTTCTCATTGATAATGTCATTGAGCTTCATGCGGCCTGCTGTCCAGGCGGGGGTCAGTTGCTCGTTGAACAACCTCAGTGCTTCGGCGGCGTTATTGCTCTGATGGGCCGCCAAAACCTGGGCGAGAATCTGGTTGTAGCTCTGGTGCAGTTTTTCGAAGGCATCGAATTCGGTGCGATCCTGGGTGATATTGATCGTCCCCGCGTAGCTGGCCATATGCTGCTCAAGCCGAGCTTCGAAAGACTTGTAATCCTGTTTGTCGGTTTCGGAAATGCCCTGGTTCTCGTGGATTCCGACCAACTCCTGGGTTTGCAGGTAGCTGTCGACCCAGGCGCTGCGAATCATCGAGCTGAAAAACACCCCGGGCACCGCATCGTCCCGCACTGAGTTTTCGCTGATTTCGATTTTCAGCAAGCGCGAATACGAGACCACGACCATCAGCAGCATGATCGCGATAATTACCGCAAAGCTCGCCAAAATCCTTTGGCGCAGGGTCCAGTTCTTCACAGTAATTCCTCGCAGGGCCATTCAAATGGAGGGGAGTATAGCTGAGCGGCTGCGCGCTTTTATCAAGGCTTTTGATGTGCAGTGCACAGAATGCAAAAGTGGGAGCGGGCTTGCTCGCGGATGCGGTGAGTCAGCCAGAAATAGAGTGACTGGTCTACCGCATTCGCGAGCAAGCCCGCTCCCACATTTTTGATGAGCGTGTGGCCTTGTTTATGCGTTAAGCCGTACTTGTTTTTCCAACTCAAGCTTCAAGCCGGGCTCAAGTTTCAGTTGGCGGGCCAGTTCGTCCAGGTAGGCTTTTTCCATGAAGTTTTCTTCGTCCACCAGCATCACGCTGGCGATGTACATTTCGGCGGCCATTTCCGGGGTGCTGGCGGCGCGGGCGACGTCGGTGGGGTCCAGGGGTTTGTTGAGTTCGGCGTGCAGCCAGTGTTGCAGCTCCTGATCGTTGTCCAGCTTGGTAAACTCGCCTTCGATCAAGGCACGCTCGCGCTCATCCACATGGCCGTCAGCCTTGGCCGCGGCCACCAATGCCTTGAGAATGCCTTGGCTGTGTTGTTCGACCTGGGCCGCTGGCAGGCGGTCGATGGTTTGCGGCTCGCCTTGGGGCGCGCTGGCTTGCTGGGCTTGCCAGTTGCCGTAAGCCTTGTAGGCAATCACACCCAGTGCGGCCAGACCGCCGTAGGTGAGCGCTTTGCCACCGAATTTACGCGCCTTCTTGTTGCCCAGCAGCAAGCCCATGGCTCCCGCCGCCAGGGCCCCGCCGCCTGCACCGCCGAGCATGCTGCCGAGCCCGCCACCGCTGAGCAAGCCGCCGAGGGCGCCCTTGTCATTCGACTTAGGCTGCCCACCCGCCTTGTTTTGCAACATATCCTGGCCAGACTTAAGCAGTTGATCGAGCAATCCACGGGTATTCATTCGTAGCCTCCAGACACTTGGGTTCGTAGGACCAATAGGCCTTCAGCGTAAAACTAAGTGCCAAAAAGCCGCGATCTAGAGTGCTTCCAGATGTAACGTTCTACTGCGATGCTGGAAATGTCTTGTTGCATATGCAACGCCATCATCCCGCCATCAATCAATTTGCCTTGTTCATCGAACCGCTTAAGCTATCCGGCGTCTGTTTATTGTCCGTTGCGTTTGGCCGAAGGCATGTCCGAACCGTTATTTCTGATCCGCTACGTGCCAGGAACGGCGCGGGATTTGCTCACGACAGGTTGTCTCTATGCACCGCAGGAATTTGCTCAAAGCATCCATGGCCATTGCGGCTTACACCGGTTTGTCGGCCAGTGGCCTGCTGGCCGCGCAGGCCTGGGCCGGGAATCGGGCTGCCGATGGCAAGGCCGTGGCGTTCGATTTCGAATCGCTCAAGGCCCAGGCCAAGCAATTGGCCACCCGTGGCTACCAGGACACTAAGCAGGTGCTGCCGCCGACCCTGGCTACCATGACCCCGCAGAATTTCAACGCCATCGGCTATGACCGTAACCATTCGCTGTGGAAGGAGTTGAACGGCCAACTGGACGTGCAGTTCTTCCACGTCGGCATGGGCTTCAAGACGCCGGTGCGCATGCACAGCGTCGACCCCAAGACCCGTGAAGCCCGCGAAGTGCATTTTCGCCCGTCGTTGTTCAACTATGAAAAAACCACGGTGGACACCCAGCAATTGACCGGCGACCTGGGTTTCTCCGGGTTCAAGCTGTTCAAGGCGCCGGAGCTGGACCGCCATGACGTGCTGTCGTTTCTGGGCGCCAGCTACTTCCGCGCGGTGGACTCCACCGGCCAGTACGGCCTCTCGGCGCGTGGCCTGGCGATTGATACCTACGCGAAAAAACGCGAGGAGTTCCCCGATTTCACGCAGTTCTGGTTCGAAACTCCGGACAAGGACGCCACGCGCTTTGTGGTCTACGCCCTGCTCGACTCGCCAAGCGCCACCGGTGCCTACCGCTTCGACATCGACTGCCAGGCCAACCAAGTGGTGATGGCGATCGACGCGCACATCAATGCGCGCACCGCCATCGAGCAACTGGGCATCGCGCCCATGACCAGTATGTTCAGCTGCGGCACCCATGAGCGCCGCATGTGCGACACCATCCACCCGCAAATCCACGACTCGGACCGCCTGGCCATGTGGCGCGGCAACGGCGAGTGGATCTGCCGCCCCCTGAACAACCCGGCCAAGTTGCAATTCAACGCGTTCGCCGACACCAACCCCAAAGGCTTCGGCCTGGTGCAGACCGACCATGAGTTCGCCAGCTACCAGGACACCGTCGACTGGTACAGCAAACGCCCAAGCCTGTGGGTTGAACCGACCACGGCCTGGGGCGAAGGCTCCATCGACTTGCTGGAAATCCCCACCACTGGCGAAACCCTGGACAATATCGTGGCCTTCTGGACCCCGAAAAAGCCTGTGGCCGCCGGTGATTCGCTCAACTACGGCTACAAGCTGTACTGGAGCGCACTGCCGCCAGTGAGCACGCCGCTGGCACAGGTCGATGCGACCCGTTCCGGCATGGGCGGCTTTACCGAAGGCTGGGCACCCGGCGAGCATTATCCGAAGGTATGGGCGCGGCGTTTCGCCGTGGACTTCAAGGGCGGCGGCCTGGATCGCCTGCCAGCGGGCACCGGCATCGAGCCCGTGGTGACCTGTTCCCATGGTGAGGTGAAGGACTTCAGTGTGCTGGTGCTGGACAACATCAAGGGCTACCGCATCCTGTTCGACTGGTACCCCACCAGCGACAGCGTGGAACCCGTCGAATTGCGCCTGTTTATACGAACCCAGGACCGCACCCTCAGTGAAACCTGGCTGTATCAGTACTTCCCACCTGCCCCAGAGCAACGCAAATACACCTGATGCCACACTGCACGATCATTCCCACGCAATAACGTGGGAATGATCGGATTTGGCTCAGAATCGCGACACGCTTTTCATCGCGCCAATCAGATAGCGCATCGCCACCTGATCGCTCTCGGTCAGCGCCCGGTATTGCACCAGCAACTCCATCTCATCTGAACTCAACCTTCGACCCCGCAAGGACATCCGGCGACTCAGAAAAGACGCCACCGCACCCGCTACGCCATAGGACTTGGCCATGGACCGCTACTCCTGATATCAGTCAAACACTCCTGGTGCCCATTTCCCAACTCCCGGGAAGCGCAACGGCTTCGCGGACCAACCGCCTGTCTCCCTGGGCCAGGAGGCGGGCTTACCCTTAGCGTAGAAACTATCTCACCATTCGTGGGATTTTTTTAGAGTATTAACTTAAAAAAATAACGTCGGTAATAAAAGCCTACAGCCATTACTCACGCAGGGGTCGATACAGGTGGATGTCTAGCGGTTCTTGCGCATAAAGCTCAGCGTGGGGTTGCTGCAACAAATGGCAACCATGGCGCAGGTAAAAGTCCACGGTGTTACGCGACTCCGTCGCCGAGATATAGAGCGCTTGGACCTCCACTTGCCGGCCGTGCTCGCAAGCCAGCGCCAACAACCGACCGCCCAGGCCAGTACCGCGGGCACTATGGCTGACATGCAGGAATTTCAACTGCCGCATCAGCAAGCCCTGGTGATGGAAGGACCGATTGTCCACCACCACTGCGGCGACCAGCACCGGGCCGTCGAATACGCCCCACAACCACCCGCCGCGCTGGAGGCAGGCATGCAGCGCCACCGCATCCTGTTCAGCCTCGCCTTCAGGCCAGCCGCGCATATCATGATGTGTGGAATACAACACCAGTTCGCCGCAGTCCATGCGATAGCACGCCGGGATCAGCTCCGTACGATCGATGGTTGCCAGCAAAGGGATATCGTCTTCGGTTAACGCGCGTTCCACCAGCATAAGCTTCTCCTGCTTAACAACCGCCAAGGATCAGCCTTCCTATAAACGCGAGCAAGAAAAAACCCACCGTGTCAGGGTGGGTCAGGTAGGGCCGTGTGCAGGATCAATCGCGCAGATCCGACTCATGAATCGGCTGGTCGCGGTGGGTGGCGCGCTGGTATTGCGCGGGCCAGATGGCCTTGCGCCCACCCAGATCATCGTCGGCATGCAAAGGCCAGTACGGGTCGCGGAGCAGTTCCCGGGCCAGGAAAATGATGTCGGCCTGGCAAGTGCGCAGGATATGCTCGGCCTGGGCCGGTTCGGTAATCATGCCAACCGTGCCGGTGGCGATGTCCGACTCCTTGCGCACTCGCTCGGCGAAGCGCGTCTGATAGCCGGGGCCGGTGGGAATCTCGGCATTGGCAGCGGTGCCGCCAGAGGACACGTCGATCAAGTCAACGCCCAAGTCTTTCAGGCGGCGCGCCAACTCCACGGTTTCATCCGGGTTCCAACCATCTTCCACCCAGTCGGTGGCCGACACGCGCACAAACAGCGGCAGCTCCTCTGGCCACACGGCACGCACGGCCCTGGTCACTTCCAGCACCAGGCGAATGCGGTTTTCGAAGGAGCCGCCATAGTGGTCCTGACGCTGGTTGCTGATCGGCGAGAGGAACTGGTGCAGCAGATACCCGTGGGCGGCGTGGATTTCCACCACTTCAAAGCCTGCGGTCAAGGCGCGCTTGGCGGCGGCGACAAAGTCGGCGATCACTTGCTGGATCTGCCCTTCGTCCAGTGGCTTGGGCTGGGTGTGATTGGGGTCGAAGGCAATCGGCGAGGGCCCCACCGGCACCCAGCCGCCCTCCTCCGGCTTGACGCTACCGTGTTTGCCGATCCATGGCCGATGGGTGCTGGCCTTGCGCCCGGCGTGGGCCAGCTGGATCCCAGCCACCGCGCCCTGGGCCGCGATAAAACGGGTGATGCGCCGCAACGGTTCGATCTGGGCGTCGTTCCACAGGCCCAGGTCCTGGGCGGTGATACGGCCATCGGCGGTCACCGCCGTGGCCTCGGTAAAAATCAGCCCGGCGCCACCCACGGCCCGGCTGCCGAGATGCACCAGGTGCCAGTCATTGGCCAGGCCATCGTCGCTGGAGTATTGGCACATGGGTGAAACCGCGATGCGGTTGAGCAGGGTCAATTGGCGCAGGGTGTAAGGTTCGAGCAGCTGACTCATGGCGCACCTCTTCTGGGCTTCATAGGCATTTTTGTAGGAGCGAGCTCGCTCCTACCAGCCTAGTCGACAACCATCGTTTGCACAGGGTTCAGAAGGAAAGCGGGAGCCGATTGCCGGCTCCCGGTAGGCAGCGCCTTACATCTCGACCTGGGTACCCAGCTCGATCACACGGTTGACCGGCAGTTTGAAGAACCGCAGGTTGCCGTTGGCGTTTTTCAACATGAAGGCAAACAACACTTCGCGCCAACGGGCCATGCCTTTGATGCGCGAGGCAATCACCGTTTCACGGCTGAGGAAGTAAGTGGTGCGCATCGGGCTGAAGTCCAGGTCATCCAGATGGCACAGTTTCAGCGCTTCAGGCACATCCGGCTCATCGGTGAAACCGAAGTGCAGGATCACGCGGAAGAAGCCTTCGCCGTAGGCATCCACCTCGAAGCGTCGCGCCGCTGGCACCCGTGGAATGTCTTCGTAAACCACGGTCAACAGTACCACCTGCTCATGCAGCACCTGGTTATGCAACAGGTTATGCAATAGAGCATGGGGCACGGCGTCGGGCCGCGCGGTGAGGAACACTGCCGTACCCTGAACGCGATGGGGCGGCTGTACGCGGATGCTGCTGATGAAGATCGGCAACGGCAGGCCACCCTCGTCGAGACGGCCGACGAGCAATTGCTTGCCGCGCTTCCAGGTGGTCATCAGCACAAACAGCACGATCCCCGCCAGTACCGGGAAGGCGCCGCCCTGGAGGATCTTCGGCGCGTTGGCTGCGAAGAACAGGCCATCCACCAACAGGCAGCAGAGCAACAGCGGCACGGCCAGCACCGGTGGCCATTTCCACAGCAGCAGCATCACCGCCGACACCAGGATGGTGGTCATCAGCATGGTGCCCGTCACAGCTACGCCGTAGGCCGAAGCCAGGGCACCGGAGGATTCGAAGCCTAGGACCAGCAGGATCACACCGACCATCAACGACCAGTTCACCGCACCGATGTAGATCTGGCCCTGTTCGGCACTGGAGGTGTGCTGGATATGCATGCGCGGGATGTAACCCAACTGGATCGCCTGGCGGGTCAACGAAAACGCGCCGGAAATCACCGCCTGGGAAGCAATCACCGTGGCCATGGTGGACAAGCCCACCAACGGGACCAGGGCCCAGCTCGGCGCCAGCAGGTAGAACGGGTTGCGCGCCGCCTCCGGATCGCCCAGCAGCATCGCGCCCTGGCCAAAATAGTTGAGCACCAGCGCCGGCAGCACCAGCAGGAACCAGGCGCGGGCGATGGGTTTGCGGCCAAAGTGGCCCATGTCGGCGTACAACGCTTCAGCGCCGGTCAATGCCAGCACCACCGCGCCGAGGATCGCCACGCCAATACCGGGGTGAACCATGAAGAAGCGCACACCCCATGCCGGGTTCAGTGCATTGAGCACTTCGGGTTGCTGCAGGATGCCGTACACCCCCAGGCCGCCCAACACCAGGAACCAGGTCACCATCACCGGGCCAAACAGCTTGCCGATGCGGTCGGTGCCGTGTTTCTGGATCAGGAACAGCGCCACCAGCACCACCAGGGCAATGGGCACCACCCATTTTTCCAGGCCGTCGAACGCCAGTTCCAAGCCTTCGATGGCCGACAACACCGAAATTGCCGGGGTGATCATGCTGTCGCCGTAGAACAACGCCGCGCCACACAGGCCACACACCACCAGGAAACTGCGCAATTTCGTGTGCTTCCCGGCAGCTCGCCGGGCCAACGCGGTGAGGGCCATGATGCCGCCCTCGCCCTGGTTGTCGGCACGCAGCACGAACAGCACGTACTTGATCGACACCACCCAGATCAGCGACCAGAAGATCAGCGCAAGGATCCCCAAGACACCGTCATGGTTGACCTGCACCCCATAACCGCCGTTGAACACCTCTTTAAGGGTGTAGAGCGGGCTGGTCCCGATATCGCCATAAACCACCCCGACCGCCGCCACTAGCATGCCAATCGGCTTGGCTTTTGAATGCTCGGCACCTGCTGCCTGACTACTTGCCTGACCCATCAACCACTCCTGCCCTTTGACCTGAGGTCTTTTATAAACAGCGCTTCTAAGCTGACCCTAGCATGCGCTGTTTTACTTCTCGTAACAGACGTTTTATTGACCCAAGGGCTTTACCCGTGCGCAACGGCGCGAAGCATAGCGCAGCACTCGTCGCATTTCCCCGTTCAAGTGAACGGGATGTCGTTTTAGGCAATCAGTCATAGAGGCCACAGCAGCACTTTGGCGCCTTTTTGGCTGCATTGATCACATGCACCGCCAACCGTATATTCCTGGCCCGGCTCAGTCGTGATGCCTGGGTGGTGTGAGCAGGAGCGCCTTGGCCGGGTTACCTGATCAGTCAATCGTGCATTCGCATGGCACGCAGTCGATATAAAAACTCAATTATCGGGCTGTCTCTTTTAAGGTACATTCCTCATGTACGAAGTGAAACACGTACTGTCAATCAATGGCGTGGATATCTACCAGGCTTGGCTGGATACAGTGCTGGACACGCGTTCGAAAGCAAGAATCACCACCAGAGTGGATCGGGCGTCCCTTGGTCACTTTGGCGTTACCGAGCCAGTGGGTGATGGGGTCTTTGAGATGAAGCTCGATTTCGGCTCGGGGTTTCGCGTGTATTACGCCGTCCAGGATCGAAAAATCATTTTCCTATTGGGCGGTGGTTCGAAGGCCAGACAGCAGAACGATATCGATCAGGCCAAGGCTCTCTGGAAATCTTACAAGGTGCAGCAAAAATGACCATTCGTACCCGCCCGCACGAAGATAGCGTTCTGGAAATGCTTCGCAACGACGAAGCATTCGCCCTCGAATATTTATCTGTCGCGCTTGAGGAAATAGATGAAGCCGGTGGCGAGGACGCTTTCCTTGTCGCTATCCGTCGAGTGGCGGAAGCCCGTGGTGGGATGCTCAGCTTGTCGCAGAACACAGGACTCAATCGAGCAAACCTCTACAGGTCCATCGGCGTCGGCGGTGATCCTAAGCTCTCCACTTTGCTTAAAGTCCTCCAGGCGTTAGGTGTGGGTATGTCTAAAGTGGTATCGCACCGAACAGAACAAGACGTCCAGGCTTAAGCGCGCGCCAGTGGCTATGGGGATGACCCGGCGCAGCACTCGTCGTATTTCCCTGCATAAAGCTGGTCAAGTGCGTTGCCCACCGATAGAATTGCGCACTTTTTGATCAGAGGCGCACCAAGCGCCCATCCGTTGCCTTGTCGTGCACGACCGGCAGCGTCATTCAATACCGAGGTTAGACATGTCCACCACCATCGCAAAAGCCAACCCCAAGGTTGGCTTTGTTTCCCTGGGTTGCCCGAAGGCGCTTGTCGACTCCGAGCGCATCCTCACGCAATTGCGTATGGAAGGCTACGACGTCGTGTCCACTTACCAGGACGCCGATGTGGTGGTGGTCAACACCTGCGGCTTCATCGACTCGGCCAAGGCCGAATCCCTGGAAGTGATCGGCGAAGCCATCAAGGAAAACGGCAAGGTCATCGTGACCGGCTGCATGGGGGTGGAAGAAGGCAATATCCGCAACGTGCACCCGAGTGTGCTGGCGGTGACCGGTCCGCAGCAGTACGAGCAAGTGGTCAACGCTGTGCACGAGGTGGTGCCGCCACGCCAGGATCACAACCCGCTGATCGACCTGGTGCCGCCTCAAGGCATCAAGCTGACCCCACGCCACTACGCGTATCTGAAGATTTCCGAAGGCTGCAACCACAGCTGCAGCTTCTGCATCATCCCGTCGATGCGCGGCAAACTGGTAAGCCGCCCGGTGGGTGATGTGCTCGACGAGGCCCAGCGCCTGGTCAAGTCTGGCGTCAAGGAGCTGCTGGTGATCTCCCAGGACACCAGCGCCTACGGCGTCGATGTGAAATACCGCACCGGTTTCTGGAACGGCGCGCCGGTGAAAACCCGCATGACCGAGCTGTGCGAAGCCCTCAGCAGCCTGGGCGTGTGGGTGCGCCTGCACTATGTTTACCCTTACCCGCACGTGGACGAGTTGATCCCGTTGATGGCCGCCGGCAAGATCCTGCCGTACCTGGACATCCCGTTCCAGCACGCCAGCCCGAAAGTGCTCAAGGCGATGAAACGTCCGGCGTTTGAAGACAAGACCCTGGCACGCATCAAGAACTGGCGCGAGATCTGCCCGGAGCTGATCATCCGCTCCACCTTCATCGTCGGTTTCCCCGGCGAGACCGAGGAAGACTTCCAGTACCTGCTGGACTGGCTGACCGAAGCGCAGCTGGACCGCGTCGGTTGCTTCCAGTACTCGCCGGTGGAAGGTGCTCCGGCCAACCTGCTGGACCTGGCCGTGGTGCCGGACGACGTCAAGCAAGACCGTTGGGAGCGCTTCATGGCGCACCAGCAGGCGATCAGCTCGGCACGCCTGCAACTGCGCATCGGCAAGGAAATCGAAGTGCTGATCGATGAAGTCGACGAGCAAGGCGCGGTGGGTCGTTGCTTCTTCGACGCCCCTGAAATTGACGGTAACGTGTTTATCGACGATGCCAGCGGCCTGAAGCCGGGTGACAAAGTCTGGTGCACCGTGACCGACGCCGACGAGTACGACTTGTGGGCTGAAAAGCGCGACTGATTGCACGGTGATAAAAAAGCCTCGCCTCTGAGAAGATGCGGGGCTTTTTTAGGTCTATCGTATTGTCCATCAACCCCGAATACAGCAAGGGACAGCGGGTATGCGTCAGCATTCGGTGATTCACACACCTAAAACCAGCGACTACACGCGCCTGGTGCAGATCTGGGAGGACTCGGTACGCGCCACCCACGACTTCCTCCCGGACAGCTATATCGACATGTTGAAAAACCTGGTGCTGAGCCGCTATCTCGATGCGGTCATGCTGATCTGCACCAAGGACGTGCGCCAGCACATTACCGGCTTCGCCGGGGTGTCGGCGGGCAAGGTGGAAATGCTGTTTATCGACCCGCGCTACCGTGGCCAGGGGCTGGGCCGGCAATTGCTGGGCTACGCGATCGAACACATGAACGCCGATGAACTGGACGTCAACGAACAGAACCCCCAGGCCCTGGGTTTTTACCTCAAGCAAGGCTTCGAGGTGATCGGGCGAACGGACCATGATGGGCTTGGGCAGCCTTATCCGTTGCTGCACCTGCGTCTACAGCAGCAGCAACAGGCCCGTAATGCCTGAAAGCACACCGTACAACCTGTGGGAGCTGGCTTGCCTGCGAAGGCGTCGGGTCAGTCTACCCATCCGGTGCTGGTATACCGCCTTCGCAGGCAAGCCAACTCCCACATTTGGCCCGTGTTGCGTCAGTTAAGTAATTGTTATGGCACATGGGCTGAAATGGGGCCGGGATTAACCGGCGCCAGGCAGGTACAATAGTGGCCCCCTTTTGTTACGGCCCTTGTCATGACTGACCCCATACGCCTCTCCAAACGCCTTATCGAACTGGTCGGTTGCTCCCGTCGGGAGGCTGAGCTGTTTATCGAAGGCGGCTGGGTCTCGGTGGACGGCGAAGTGATCGACGAGCCGCAGTTCAAGGTCACTGACGAGAAGGTCGAGCTGGACCCGGAAGCTAAAGCCACCGCGCCAGAGCCGGTGACCATCCTGATGCACGCCCCCGCAGGCATGGATGCTGAAACCGCCATGGCCTCGATCAGCGCCGAAACCCTCTCTGAAGAACACCGCTTCGGCAAGCGTCCGCTCAAGGGGCATTTCCTGCGCCTGAGCGCCAGCGCCGACCTGCAAGCCAAGGCCAGTGGCCTGCTAGTGTTCACCCAAGACTGGAAGATTCTGCGCAAGTTGACCGCCGATGCCGCCAAGATCGAGCAGGAATACGTGGTGGAAGTCGAAGGCGACATGGTTGCCCACGGCCTTAACCGCCTGAACCACGGCCTGACCTACAAAGGCAAAGAGCTGCCTGCCGTCAAAGCCAGCTGGCAGAACGAGAACCGCCTGCGCTTTGCGCTGAAAAACCCGCAACCCGGCGTGATCGCGCTGTTCTGCGAAGCCGTTGGCCTGAAAGTCATCGCCATCCGCCGCATCCGCATCGGCGGCGTGTCCATTGGCAAGGTGCCAGTGGGCCAATGGCGTTACCTGTCCGGCAAAGAAAAGTTTTAAGCCGTTCCCTTTTCCCGACACCGCCTGATTCCGGCGGTGTCATCAGTTGAATACCAGGATTGCCCACCATGATTCACAACGACGTACTGCGCAGCGTGCGCTACATGCTCGACATCAGCGACAACAAGATGGTCGAGATCATCAAGCTCGGCGGCATGGACGTGACCAAGGAAGACCTGCTGACCTACCTCAAGAAAGATGAGGAAGAAGGCTTTGTGTTCTGCCCGGATGAAGTCATGGCCCACTTCCTCGATGGTCTGGTGATCTTCAAGCGCGGCAAGGACGAAAGCCGCCCGCCGCAACCAATCGAAACCCCGGTGACCAACAACATCATCCTGAAAAAGCTGCGCGTGGCCTTCGAACTGAAGGAAGACGACATGCATGCAATCCTCAAGGCGGCGGAGTTCCCGGTGTCCAAGCCAGAGCTGAGCGCGCTGTTCCGTAAGTTTGGTCATACCAACTACCGCACCTGTGGCGATCAGTTGCTGCGTAACTTCCTCAAGGGCCTGACCTTGCGGGTCCGTGCCTAAGCCCATGAGTTACCAGGTCTCGCCCGTCGGCTTCGTACGCTCCTGTTTCAAGGAGAAGTTCGCCATCCCGCGCCAACCGCAACTGGCACCGGCTGCCCGTGGCGTGCTGGAGCTGGTGGCGCCGTTCGACCAGGGTGAGGCGGTGCAGGGGCTGGAGCAGGTCAGCCATGTGTGGCTGCTGTTTCTGTTTCATCAGGCACTGGAAGACAAGCCACGCCTGAAAGTGCGCCCGCCACGCCTGGGCGGCAATACGTCCATGGGTGTGTTTGCCACCCGCGCAACCCATCGTCCCAATGGCATCGGCCAGTCGGTGGTGAAGCTGGACAAGGTGGAACCGGGGCGGTTGTGGATATCGGGCATAGATTTGCTCGATGGCACGCCGGTGCTGGATATCAAGCCGTATGTGCCGTATGCCGATATCGTGGATGCGGCCACCAACGACATCGCCAGCAATGCGCCCGCGCTGATCGGCGTGCAATGGCTCAAGGCTGCACTGCAACAGGCGCAAGGCCATGCACAGCGCCTTGGTGAACCGTTGGTGGAGTTGATTGAACAGTGTCTGGCACAGGATCCGCGGCCGGCGTATCAGGTTCCTACCTCAGAACGGGAATACGGTGTGCGGTTCTGGGATGTGGATGTGCGCTGGCACTACCCGGAGCCGGGGATGATTTGTGTGCTGGAAGTGGTTTCGGCTAAATAGGGCGAAAACCAAATGTGGGAGCTGGCTTGCCTGCGATGCAGACACCTCAGTGGTTCAGTTGAACCGAGGTGATGCTATCGCAGGCAAGCCAGCTCCCACATTTTTTGGGATCGCTGGTGTTACTGACTCTCGTATTACTTCTCGACGAACGCACGCTCGATCAGGTAGTCACCCGGCTCACGCATCCGTGGCGAAACCTTTAGGCCAAAGCTGTTCAACACTTCGCTGGTCTCGTCCAACATGCTTGGGCTGCCGCACAGCATGGCGCGGTCGTCCTCGGGATTGATTGGCGGCAGGCCGATGTCGCTGAACAGCTTGCCGCTGCGCATCAGGTCGGTCAGGCGGCCTTCGTTTTCGAACGGCTCGCGGGTCACGGTCGGGTAGTAGATCAACTTGTCACGCAGGGCCTCACCGAAGAACTCGTTCTGCGGCAGGTGCTCGGTGATGAATTCGCGGTAGGCAACTTCGTTGACGTAGCGCACGCCGTGGCACAGGATGACTTTTTCGAAACGCTCGTAGGTCTCCGGGTCCTGGATCACGCTCATGAATGGAGCGAGGCCAGTACCGGTGCTGAGCAGGTACAGATGCTTGCCCGGCTTCAAATCGTCAAGCACCAGGGTGCCTGTCGGTTTTTTGCTGATGATGATCTCGTCGCCTTCCTTCAGATGCTGCAACTGGGAAGTGAGTGGGCCATCGGGCACCTTGATGCTGAAGAACTCCAGATGCTCTTCCCAGTTCGGGCTGGCAATGGAGTAAGCGCGCATGAGCGGGCGGCCGTTGGGCTGTTGCAGGCCGATCATCACGAACTGACCGTTCTCGAAGCGCAGGCCCGGATCGCGGGTGCACTTGAAGCTGAACAGAGTGTCGTTCCAGTGATGAACACTGAGGACACGCTCGTGGTTCATGTTGCTCATGTACGGGGGACTCCTGGAAATGGGTCTGCGCCAAAGGTAAGGATGCGCAATTGCACAGCATTCTAATGGCGGCGACAATATCTGTTAACTGGATTATTAAGATAAGGGTTATCGGTTATATCGATATGCGATTTACTCTCCGTCAACTGCAAGTTTTCGTCGCCGTCGCCCAGCAGGAAAGCGTCTCGCGCGCTGCTGGCCTTCTGGCCTTATCTCAATCCGCCGCCAGCACCTCAATCACCGAGCTGGAGCGTCAATCCAGCTGTCAATTATTCGACCGCGCCGGTAAACGCCTGAGCCTCAACGCCCTCGGTCACCAGCTGTTGCCCCAGGCGGTGGCATTGCTGGACCAGGCCAAGGAGATCGAAGACCTGCTCAACGGCAAGTCAGGCTTCGGTTCCCTGGCGGTCGGCGCCACGCTGACCATAGGCAATTACCTGGCGACACTGCTGATTGGCAGCTTTATGCAGCAACACCCCGAGAGCCAGGTAAAGCTGCATGTGCAGAACACTGCCCATATCGTGCATCAGGTTGCCCACTACGAAATTGACCTGGGTCTAATTGAAGGCGACTGCAGCCACCCGGATATCGAGGTGCAGACGTGGGTAGAAGATGAGCTGGTGGTGTTCTGTGCGCCCCAGCATCATTTGGCCAAGCGTGGCGTGGCCACCATGGACGAGTTGACCCACGAAGCGTGGATCCTGCGGGAACAGGGCTCGGGCACGCGACTGACCTTTGATCAGGCAATGCGTCATCACCGCAGCGCGCTGAATATCCGCCTGGAGCTGGAACACACCGAGGCGATCAAACGGGCAGTGGAGTCGGGCTTGGGGATTGGCTGCATTTCGCGGCTGGCGCTGCGCGATGCCTTCCGCCGTGGCAGCCTGGTGCCGGTAGAAACCCCGGACCTGGACCTGGCCCGGCAGTTCTACTTCATCTGGCACAAGCAGAAGTACCAGACCTCGGCGATGCGCGAGTTTCTCGAACTGTGCCGCGCCTTCACCGCTGGGGTGCAGCGCAGCGACGAGATCGTGCTGCCGAGTATCGCGTGATCGTCAGATCAGGATCACCGCCCATACCAGTGTGATCATGGTCAGGGCCACGAATTGCGCGGCGCTGCCCATGTCCTTGGCGTTTTTCGACAGCGGGTGGCGGTCCAGGGAAATACGGTCAATGGCCGCTTCTACCGCTGAGTTGAGCAATTCGACGATCAGCGCCAACAAACACACTGCAATCAGCAGCGCCCGTTCAACCCGGCTGATCTGCAGGAAAAAGCTCACGGGAATCAGGATGACATTCAGCAATACCAGTTGGCGGAATGCCGCCTCGCCAGTGAAAGCCGCACGCAGGCCATCCAGAGAATAGCCCCCTGCATTGAAGATACGTTTGATACCGGTTTGACCCTTGAAAGGCGACATAGATGTAGGCAACTGAACCAAAGAAGTGGGGAAGCTAGATCACGCAAAGTCAAAAAAGCGTGAAGCGGCTGTAACTTAATGTTGCGAGATGGACTCGAGTTGCTGCAAAAGCAACGCCGCCTGAGTGCGCGTACGCACGCCCAACTTACGGAAAATCGCCGTAACGTGGGCCTTGATGGTCGCTTCCGACACACTCAATTCGTAAGCAATCTGCTTGTTCAACAACCCTTCGCAGACCATGGTCAATACTCGGAACTGCTGGGGCGTCAAGCTGGCCAGGCCATCGCGGGCGGCCTTGGCTTCATCGGACACATTGATTTCTTCAAACGCCTGGGGTGGCCAGGACACATCGCCGTCCAACACCGTGCGCACGGCTTTCTGGATATCTTCCATCGCGCTGGACTTGGGAATGAAGCCGCTGGCGCCAAACTCTTTGGAGCGCACCACCACGTCGGCTTCTTCCTGGGCCGACACCATCACCACGGGGATCTGCGGGTATTGGCCGCGCAGCAGCACCAGCCCGGAGAAACCGTACGCGCCCGGCATGTTCAGGTCGAGCAACACCAGATCCCAGTCGGATTTTTCAGTCAGGCGGGCTTCCAGTTCGGCAATGCTGGCCACTTCGACCAGACGTACATCGGGGCCAAGGCCCAGGGTTACGGCCTGATGCAGTGCGCTGCGAAACAGCGGGTGGTCATCGGCAATCAGGATTTCGTATGTGGCCATTGGTTAAATGATCCTGTTTTTTATGGGAGCCCTGATGGGTTCAGGGTTCACCAATACACGAGGCGACGGCCAGGCAGCGATCGCCACAGGGCCCGCTCAACGTCAAAAACACATGAAACGACGTCGATAATTCACGGTTGCGCCCAATCGGCGCACAGCATGCCCAGCGTAGCCTGGAGGGTCAAGCACTACGCCCGTGGGGATTTTAGCGGGTTGCGGGCTTACAGTGCCATCATGCAAACGTCGTCTGGTTATCCCGCCGGGATGTAGGGTGCAAGGCGGGTATGCACGGTGTCCTCCGCATCCAATGACAGTTGGAATTTGGCAGCCAGGTAATGGGTGCTGAACACATCAAGGTAGGCATCCAGCACTTCGCTGGCGGCCAGGTCATCGGCCAGCTCCAGGCACAGCGCCGCCACCTCGGCGGTGCAGAAATGGTCATCGCGCTTGGAGCGCCGTAGTTTGTAGCGTGACAACTGTTCGGGCGCCAGGCTCAGCACCGGTAAATGTTCCAGATAGGGACTTTTGCGAAACATCTTGCGCGCTTCGCTCCAGGTGCCGTCCAACAGGATGAACAGTGGGCGCTTGCCCTCCTCCACGCGCACTTCACTGACCACCCGTTGCGGCGCCACGAATTCACCGGGAAATACGATGTAGGGTTGCCACTGCGGGTCGGCCAGCAACCTGAGCAACTCGGGGTCGACTTCGGTACGCGACCAGGCAAACGCGGTGGTGTCGTGTATGACATCGGCGATCAGCCAGCCCGTGTTACTGGGCTTCATCGGTTCAACGTCATGCATCAACAGGCACATGGCGGACTTGGCTTCTACCTGAGGCCGCCAGGCACACAGGCAGTACTCAGGAATGACCCGACAGCCGGGACAGCGCTCAGCACGGGAACCCCGATTGAGAAACGGCCTGACGGCACGCGCCAGACGCTGGGTACGCAAACGGGAGACGGCGTGACTCATCGGGCACGCGGCGAAGTAGAAGAAATCGACACGGAACAAACTCGTGAAAAACAGAAGTCCCGCAGTTTACCAGCGATACGCCTGGCTGTAGTGGCAAGGGCTCACCTATAATTGCGCGCCACTGAACGCACAGCCCAGTGGCTGGTCTATGCACCAGTAACCGAATCAGGAGAGTTTCATGCTGCGTTCCATGCTGCGCCTTGTTGCCCCATCCGTCGCCCTTGCGCTGGTCTTGCCTATGGGCGCCCACGCGGCCTCGCTGCTGGAGGCTCAAATGAACAAGAAGCTGCAAAGCGTCGCGGCCGAAAGCAACAAGGACCTGCCCCGGGAAATCGACGAAAAAACCCTGGAAGTCGCCTACACCGTTGAAGGGATGCAACTGATCGATCACCTCAGCGTGTTGCCTGACCGTGCCGAACAGATGCGCGCCAACCCCAAGGCTGTGTATTTCCAGCTGGGCCGCAGTGTATGCACCAACCCGGGCTACCGCGAGCTGATGGCCAAGGGCGCAGTGATGCGCTATGAAATCACCGAGAACAAGACCAATCGCCCGGTGGCCTCGGTCAAGTTCGCAGAAGCCGATTGCCCGGCTCCGACGAAGAAGAAAAAGTAACCTTTGCTTGCCCCTCCCGCGCCGCTGCCCAGCGGCGCGCACGCCCCCGCTGCGTTTGCTGTCAACGACTAAACTGCCTAATGAGCCATCAATAAGCGGTTGCCAGCCAAGGGTTTTTCGGCCCATGATCAGCTCATCCCAGATGCCCGCCCACCACAGTTTTTAACGCTGTTCTGTCACATTTTCAGGGCAAAAAAGGCCTGCCCTCCTGCGGCATGCCGCGACACAAGCAGTGTCGTGGCCCAGGCGACGTTCTCGTCGACTACCCAGGCCCTGTAGAGAAGGAGAAATTGAATGCCTTATGAATCGAATGATTTGTTGCTTCGTCATTTTGAAGAAAACGGGACCGACCTCACCCAGCAGGTCGACGCACAAATTCAGTTGATCGCCCCCAACAGCCCGAATATCTCCCTTTATCGAGACATGATCCTCACCGTCCTGCGCATGGCCCAGGACGACCGTGATCGCTGGAACGCCAAGATCACCCTGCGGGCCATCCGTGAACTGGACCATGCTTTTCGGGTGCTCGAACAATTCAAGGGCCGGCGCAAAGTCACGGTATTCGGCTCGGCGCGTACGCCAGTGGAAAGCCCCCTGTATGCGCTAGCCCGAGAGGTAGGTGCGGCGTTGGCACGGTCCGACCTGATGGTCATCACCGGTGGCGGTGGCGGCATCATGGCCGCGGCCCACGAAGGTGCGGGCCTGGAGCACAGCCTAGGGTTCAATATCACCCTGCCCTTTGAACAGCATGCCAACCCAACCATTGATGGCACCGACAACCTGCTGTCATTCCACTTCTTCTTTACCCGCAAGCTGTTCTTCGTCAAGGAAGCCGACGCGCTGGTGTTGTGCCCTGGCGGTTTCGGCACCCTCGACGAGGCATTGGAAGTGCTGACCCTGATCCAGACCGGCAAGAGCCCACTGGTGCCGGTAGTGCTACTGGATGCGCCGGGCGGTGGGTTCTGGCAAGGCGCCCTGGATTTCATCCGCAGTCAGTTGGAAGCCAATCGCTATATCCTGCCCACCGACCTCAAACTGGTCCGCCTGGTCTACAGCGCCGAAGAGGCCGTAGACGAAATCAACCAGTTCTACGCCAACTTCCACTCGACCCGCTGGCTTAAGCGTGAGTTTGTGGTGCGCATGAATCATCCCCTGAGTGAGCGCGCCCTCGCCCATATGCAGCAAGCGTTTGCCAGCCTGCGGCTCAGTGGCGAATTCCAGCAACTCGCCTATACGGGCGAAGACCATGACGAACCGAGATTCAGCCATTTGACGCGCCTGGTGTTCAATTTCAACGGTCGCGATCAGGGGCGATTGCGGGAGTTGGTGGATTACATCAACCTGCCGGAGAACTGGGCACAGGCTCAGGGCAAGGCCCAGCAACGGATGACGCCAGAGACAGCGTGATTTTTTGCAGGCAAAAAAAAAGGCCCACTATTTTCATAGTGGGCCTTTTGTTTTTTGGCGTTCAGTCGTCCATATCCCGGCCGCTCAACAAGCGGCTGATCATGTCCATCGAAAACCCGCGATAACTCAAGAAGCGACCTTGCTTCGCACGTTCTTTGGCATCAATCGGAAGATGCCCCGCAAATTTGCGACGCCAGGTGTCTTCCAACTGCGACTGCCAATTGATACCGCACTCACGTAGCGCAAGGTCAATATCGGCACGTTGCAGTCCACGTTGGCTTAACTCCTCGCGAATCCGCGCAGGGCCGTAACCGGAACGTGCGCGGTAAGACACAAAGCTTTCAAGGTAACGGGCTTCCGACAACAGCCCTTCTTCCGTTAACCGGTCGAGGGCTGTTTCGATCATCTCTGGCTCTGCGCCGCGCTGACGCAACTTACGTGTCAGCTCGACTCGACCATGCTCGCGGCGAGCGAGCAGGTCCATCGCAGTGCGCCGAACGGCGACGAGTGTATCCAGTACAACAGTCATCGTTTGCTTCAGACGTCAGTATCGGCTTCTTCCATTTCATCTACCGGCTCGCGGTTGGCAGCCGCTTTCACGTCCGGCGCTGCGGTCAGCAGCTTGTCGCGGATCTGCTTCTCAAGCGTGGCAGCGATATCCGGATTGTCTGCCAGGAACTTGGCCGAGTTGGCCTTGCCCTGACCGATCTTGCTGCCGTTGTAGGCATACCAGGCACCGGACTTCTCGACAAAACCGTGCAGTACGCCCAGGTCGATCATCTCGCCGTTCAGGTAGATACCCTTGCCGTAGAGAATCTGGAACTCAGCCTGACGGAATGGCGGGGCCACTTTGTTCTTCACGACCTTGACGCGGGTTTCGCTACCGACAACCTCGTCACCTTCCTTCACCGCGCCAGTACGACGGATATCCAGACGGACCGAAGCGTAGAACTTCAGCGCGTTACCACCGGTGGTGGTTTCCGGGCTGCCGAACATCACGCCGATCTTCATACGGATCTGGTTGATGAAGATCACCAGGCAGTTGGCGTTCTTGATGTTACCGGTAATTTTACGCAGCGCCTGGGACATCAGGCGGGCTTGCAGGCCCACGTGCATGTCGCCCATTTCGCCTTCGATTTCAGCCTTGGGCACCAGGGCCGCCACGGAGTCGACCACGATCACGTCGATGGCGTTGGAGCGCACCAGCATGTCGGTGATTTCCAGGGCTTGCTCGCCGGTGTCCGGCTGGGAAACCAGCAGGTCATCGACGTTGACGCCCAGCTTGCCGGCGTATTCAGGATCCAGGGCGTGCTCGGCGTCGACGAACGCGCAGGTAGCGCCCATCTTTTGCGCCTGGGCAATCACCGACAGGGTCAGGGTGGTTTTACCGGAAGATTCAGGACCGTAGATTTCAACGATACGGCCTTTTGGCAGGCCACCAATGCCGAGTGCGATGTCCAGACCCAGAGAGCCAGTGGAAATAGCCGGGATCGCCTGACGGTCGTGATCGCCCATACGCATTACGGCACCCTTGCCGAATTGACGTTCGATCTGACCCAGGGCCGCAGCCAAGGCTTTCTTCTTGTTGTCGTCCATTAAAGTCCTCACGTAATCAATAAGGCCTGACGGCCAACACCTGTATAAGTAGACAGTATTGTTCCACAAAGATCCGAGATCGCCTACCCCTGATTGTCTATTTCTGCTGCAGCTCGTCGCAACAAGCCCTCCAACGCGGCTTTTACCGTTTGTCGGCGGACCTCGTCTCGGTTGCCGGGGAAGTGCGCAAGCTCGGCGGTCACCTCGTCGCCCACCGCAAAGGCCAGCCAAACGGTGCCCACCGGTTTGTCCGGCGAGCCGCCATCGGGGCCGGCCACACCGCTGACCGCCACGGCAAATCGCGCCAGGCTTTTTTCCTGCGCACCGCGGGCCATCGCCTCCACCACTTCCTGGCTGACAGCCCCGACCTTGACGAACAGTTTTTCCGGCACATTCAACTGTCGGGTCTTCTGCCGGTTGGAATAGGTGACATAGCCCGCCTCGAACCAGGCCGAGCTGCCCGGAATTCGCGTGATGGCTTCGGCAATGCCGCCGCCGGTACAGGACTCGGCAGTGGTCACGTGAGCACTGAGCACCTGCAAACGGCGACCCAGTTCGGCAGCCAGTTGAGTGATTTCCTTCACAGTCGTCTCCAGGAGTGGGCGGGGGTTCGCCTACCCTACAGGAGCCTATCGGCCATGCAAGGTACAGAGTGCATCAAGAGGCTAATGCGCGACGGCCTGCACCTGCCACACATGCGCCATGAGCAGGCGCGCACCGATCAGGCGAAACGCACCTAAGAAACGCAGAGCACCGCCTTCGCCCGCGCCCACAACTGCAAACGGTCGTCCAGGCCATTGAGGCCGCCGTTGATCCGACGGGTGATGGTGGTGAACTGATCGTTGTCGGCAAGTTCGTTAAGGCCGTTGCTTTGCCAGAACCAGGCGGCGGACTCGCAGGCCCATTGCGGTTGTTCCAGCAGTTGCGGCTGGAGCAGCAGGCGATCATCGCCGAACAGTGCTTGGCTGCACGCAAGGTAATTACGGCGGCCGGTTATCTGGATCAACCCTCTGCCGCGATACTTTTGTCCATCTCCGTCCGCTTCCGGGGTGTTGCCCAGGCGCGCGCCCAAGACGCCGGTGTCATATTTGCTCAAGTATTGATCACTGCCCAATTCGCGCACGTACTGCAACTGGGCAGACTCGTGGCCGATTTGGGCGAGGAAGGCGGCGACGCGACGGGCCGTATTGATCTGATGCCCCGCAAAGGCCGCATTTAGAAAGGTTAAAAAAATGCCCGCGCGAAGGCGGGCTCCAGGCATGACACCCAGAAGCTGAGCATGTGTGATTACCATGGGTTTTACTCTAAGGAAGGATCTACACCGACAAACCGCTGGCCTGGACCGTACTCCGATAGCCACCTTTTCGCTCGCCCCTGGATTTCACCGTTTTAATCGACCAGCGCCCTTGCATGAACCCCGGCCACGACTCATCCAGCAGCAACAGGCCTTCAGCAGCCAACGAAGGATTACCAGGGCAGACCACATCAATCTGCAACCCTTCGCGCCCCACCCGCCGCATCTCTCCCTGCGCCGCCGAGCGTGCTTCGTCCTCGCTCTGGTAGCGCTGTGTCACCACTTTGAAGGGTGCGATGCCCACCTTGACGACACGCTGTTTTCCGGCTGCCGCGTCCCACCATGACGTTTGCGCGCCGTTGTATTTGGCACGGCTGGTTTCGGTGAAACTGGCGCTGATGAACGCGCGGTCACCTGCGCGATTATCATGGGTGATCGACAACCGTACATCCGGCAATGCCTTGCCCGACAGCGTCTTGATCTGGCCTTTGCGCCCCAGTACATACAGCTCATCGACAGGCTTGGCCACCGCATCGAAGCGCTTGGCCAGGCGCGTCAGAAAAGCCATGTCGCTTTCATTGGTCTGATCGATGTGCGCGATCGGCTCACCGTCGAGTTCAGGCGCCACACGCGGTGAAAAACCGTATCGGGTGGTCAGTTGGCGAAACAGCGCACCCAGGGTTATCGGACCATGGCTGGCGGTGCGGCGCTGTTTGAATTCGTGCTCGTCGAACGGTGCCGCCGTGGCCACCAGCACCAGTCGCAATGGGAACATCGAGGGCGTGCGCTGGGTGATCTTGAACACGCCCTTATCCACCAGGCCCGATTCCAGGTACCCAATACGCAGGCCAATTTTGCCGCCCAGATCGGGCAGCCCTTCAAGCCCCTCGATATCGAGGGTCAGCTTCAGTTGATCAGATACAAACCCCGCTGCGTCGGTATGTTCCCACTCCAAGAGCCGCTCGTTGAATAACGCGGCATTGGCTCCGTATAGCTCCACTACAGGTGTAAATCCGAGTGCCATGATGGCTCCTTAATCCCAGGCGGAAACCGGCCGGCTCGCAACTGGTTGCGCGTCCAATTCGGGCACCAGCACGCTGACGCCCGCCGGCAGTACCGCGCCCTGTTCGGCCAACTCCGGGTTCAAGCGCCACAACGCTTCTTCTGCGGCGTCGTCACTGCGCCCCAGTTCGCGGTAGAGCAACAGGTTCACCGAGTCGCCGGCAATACTTCGAACCCTACGCATTGACGAACTCCTCCAGTAACAATGTCCAATTGATCACCATGGCCGTCCCGTCGTCGATCACGCTGGCTTGTTTTTCACTGATCGACTGGATGGTCCATAGCCCCCAGTTACGCCCTAACCCGTCCACCAAAGGCAACGGCGCACGCAGGGCCTGCAGGGTGCGCAACTCATCCAGGCGCGCCATGCCATTGGCACGCGCAGCCTTGCCGCCCAATGCCAGCGTTTCGAGCCCCTGGCCGACCTGGCTGGATTTAGGTTTGCCGGCAATGATGTCGAGACTGACCCAGCCCCCGCTGCTACCACGATCAAGCGTGTCGTAGGCGAACCCACGGGACAGCCCGAAAATAAAAGTACCCAAGACCATCTGTTGTCGCATCACACAGCTCCATCGGTGAGTGCTGCGCCGCGTCGGGTCGCCAGCAGGTTGTCCATCGACAGCGGGGTAAATTGCGCTTCGATCTGTTGCACCACGAGCGCCGCCAGTTGTTGATGGCTGGCTTGCTCAGGCGCGGTGATGGTGATTTGCGGGGCGAAGTTGATTTGGCGGTTGTCGGCTTGAGGGGCGTTGAGGTTTTTGCTGACCTCTGTGGGGGATGGCAGGCGATCGCCCGCCCCCATCACTTTTTCAGCCAGCCACGCACCGACGTCACTGCCCACGAAAGTGCCCACGGCACCACCGACTACCTTACCGATTGCGCCCCCGGCGACGCCGCCCATCACACCGCCCAACACTGTGCCGGCACCCGGAACGACCGAACCGATAACAGCTCCCGCCAGCGTGCCGACCGCTCGGCCTATCGCCATCCCAGCCACATCACCGACGACACCGCCGGCAACACCGCCGCCGATAGAGCCCACGCTAGTGCCAACCGCTTGACCCAGGTTTCCGGTCATAGCGCCTTGCGTCATCTCGACACCGGCCTGGGCCACCACCAAACCCAGGGGGACCCCTTTGGCCAGCTTGCTCACCTTCGCCGCTTTGCCAGAGATGCCAGGGCCGGAAGCAGGCGGGCGATTACCGCTGTGCTCGTCATTGCTCGGGGCTTTGCGCTGGCTGTCCGGCGGTGTGGTTTTATTCCCTGCTGCCGGCCCCTCTCCGAGCACTTTCCCTGCGACCTTTTCGAAAATCTTGTCCTTCACGGCACCGAAAACACCAGAAACCACCGGGATCAGCACTGCCCCCGCCAGGGCGACGGCAGCGGCAGCCTTGGGCAGGCCTTCCGCGAGCCAAGCCACGCCACTGACCAGGCCGTTCATTGCGGTCAGCGAGGCATCTACAACGGGGGCAAGCGCTGCATCAGAGGCGGTGCTCAAGCGTGTGGTACTGGCCTCGTAGGCTTGCCGACGCGCGTAAGTAGAGTCCGCACGAACCGCGGCCGAACGCAGCACCGAACCTTGGTCGCCCAGCGTCGAAGTGGCGTAGGTGGATTTTTCTGCGACCAGCGAAAAGGCCTGTTTCACGCTGTCGATCACCGGTACCAGGCTCAGAATCGTCTGGTTGCCGTCGAACAACTGCGTCGCCAGCACCGCCTGCCTTTCGGCAGGTTGCGACTTGAGCGCCTCCAGCACCGTAAGCACGGCCTGTGGGGCGTCCTGTTTCATGCCCGCCGCGAGTACTTTTGGATCAAGCTTGAGCTCTGCCCAGGCACTGCGTTGCCCTGCAGAGGCGTTGTCGCCTTTAGCCAGGACGGTGCTGATTTTTTCCAGCCCGGCACCAGCAACAGCCTTGCTGTTACCTGCGCTCAACAACGCCGCCGAAAGCGCTGCAGCCTGTTCGGGACTCATGCCCGCAGCCTTCGCGGCAGCGCCCTGGAGTTGCACAACAGCGCCGATATCCGCCGATTCGGCCTTGAGCGATACCTGGGTGCCCAGCACATTTGTTGCGTCGGCAAGGTCCAAGGCTTGTGCGCGATCAAGGTGCATTGACTCGCGCCAGCCGCCCATGATTTCGCCGGCATTTTTGACGTCGATCTTGAACGCCGTCGCCATGATCGCAGCGTCGCGAGCGAACTGCTGCAGGTCTGCCCGGCGCCCAACGGGGTCGATATTGCCCGAAGCGTCCTTACGATCACTGCCGATACCGGAACGGGCGGCGGCATACTCGACCTTCGCGAGGTCGACGGCACTGGCACCACTGGCAGCCACCACCGGCTCGGACGCCATGGCAAGGTTGGCTTCACGCAATGCCTTGCGCTCATGCCGGGCAAACATCAACAGTTGATCAATATCGGTCATCGCGGCGTCCAGCGCCTGCGAGGGTGTGCGCTTGTCTGTAGCCGCGACGGTCTTCGTGCCCTCTGCGTTCCCGGCAGTTTGAGCTTGCCGGGCGTCCATCACCTTGAGCAACGAGACGTTGAACAGCTCCAGCGTATCGACCAACCGTACCTGCCCGTCCGCCAGATGCTTGATCTGCAAGCTGGCATCGGCCAATGCCAGGGCCAAACTCGCCGCACTCCCCGGGGCCACCTCAAGCGGGCTCGGCAGCGCTTGGGTGATAGGTTTGAGACTGGCCTGCATTCCTGTCATCTGAAGGGCGCCCTGAGTCATCACGCCGTCCTTGGCAATGGCTGACCCTGCTCCATGATTACTATCTGCCATTGCGCTCTACTCCTGTTTGACGCCAAGACGACTGATTGCGATGTCGTAGCGGCGCAATGCTTTGCCGGCTTCCCAATCGAGGATTTCCGCTTCGTTCACCGAGTAAACCAGCGGCACTACATCGAGAATCACTTCGATGTCGCGCTCCGAAAGAAGTCCGCCGGTTTGTTTAAAAAATCGTCGATGCGCTCCTGCAGCTCGGTCCAGTCGGGCACGGTCAGGCCGGCAAGATCGGGAATCATCAGGCCCGTGCAATGGGCGGTGATGAACTCGGCGCGCTCTTTGTTAGTGGCGAGTTTTTTCATCACCTTGGTAGCGCGCAGGGCGGGCATTTCCAGGGGCAGTTCCGACAGGTTTCGGCCGGCGGCTTCCAGGGGTAATAGCAGGTGGACAGGCTGGTCGTGGGTCGTCACGTCCTGTTCTTTCAGGAAGAACGAGGCCGGGCGTGTCGACATTTCGTGTACGTACTGCGCAATGCTCACGTAGTCCGGGCGCTTGAGTTGGTCGAGCTCTTTTTCCGACAGGCCGGTGGCGAGTTTCGCCAGTTCGAAGAACTGGTCGTCCTCGTCATCACCGGCCCGGGCCAGCGCGTCTTTTTGCGCGGCGTAGAACAACGGTTTGAGTTGAACTTGCTCGATCATTGCACCGGTGTCGGCGGTGATCGGGGACAGCAGGATGTGCAACGGTGGCATCCAGGCCATGGGGAATTCCTTGTTGAGCGGTGTTGAAAAGTGCGAAAAATCTAAACCTGAGCATGGCCCCTGTGGGAGCTGGCTTGCCTGCGATGGCATCCACTCGATACACCAGGGATACCGAGTCGCCTGCATCGCAGGCAAGCCAGCTCCCACCTTGACCGTGCTCGCTTCAGATTGCGCCGGCCCTTAAGGCATCAGCACGGCGCGGCGGGCATCGCCAAGGATGTCGACGCCGTTGAGCACGAACTTCTGGGTGCGCACATCGATATCGATCACCGAAATGCCATTTTCCAGACGGTTGTAGGTACGGCAGGACAGCTCCAGCGTGGTGGTGGCCTTGTCGCCCATTTTCAGCTTCGCCTCCTCCAGGGATTTGAGCTTGCCGCCCACGGTGTGGTAGGTGAAATAGGTCTTGCCGTCTTGATCCTGGCCGGCTTCACGCACGTTCAGCAAAATGTCGTCGCCCATGCGCACGCCCAGGGCCAGCATGATTTGCGGGCCGGCACCTTGCAGCACCAGCTTGGCATTGAGCACCTTGCCGCTCTTGGCCATTTCCTCGGCGATAAAGCGCCCGCCGGACATGGCCTCCATGTCGAACTCGATCTTCGGCGGGGTGAATTCTTCCACGGTTGCGGACAACGGCAGGCCTTGAAGGGTGGCCGCAATGGCCTGTCTGACTCGGTTGGTAAACATTAGAGAACGTCCTCCAGGAACTGCTCGATGATTTCATCGCGGGCGTTGAGTTGATAAACCATGTGTTCGTTCGGCGCGTAGCGGCCGTAGTCGATGACGATGAACCAGGTGCCGTTCTTGTACTTCTCGACGCTGTTCAGTTCCGGGTGCAGGTACACGCTGCCGCCGGGGATGGTTTCGTCGGCCACCAGGGTTTGCAGCCAGTCGTTGATGCGCTTGACCTCCTGGTCCATGAAGGACTTGGTGAGGTTCTTGGCCATGGCTTTCTGGCCGGCCTTGACCAGCTTGCGGCTGATGGCATCTTCCAGGCCGACGTAGCTGATGAACTTGCCGGTGATGGAGCGGTTGCCCAACAGCGAGAAGCCGCCGAGGATGGTGCGGGCGTAGTAGCTCACGCCATAGCGGTTGAGCAGGTCGCCTTCGGTGGAGGTGTCGAGGATGTTGTACTCGACCACGCGGGAAACGTCCTCGGCGAAGGTCACCTGGTTACCTGGACTCTCCCACTGCTTGACCTTGGCCAATGCGGCGATGGCCAGCGAGGATGGCGACAGGAACACGTTCTTCTTCGCGGCTTTGGAGTACACCGACGGCATGTTGTGCACCAGCAGGCAACGGTCGAAGCCGAGGTCGGCCCCGCCCAGTTCGCCGCTGTAGGTCACTTGGTCGGCAACGGACGCGTCCTTGCCATCCAGCACCACACGGGCCTTGATGCGCTTGCCGAAGGAGGCGAACTCACCGGCCACGGCCTTGGTGCTGGTAAAGCCTGGAGCGCCGATGATGGTCAGGTCTTCAGGGACGCTGCTCAAGGCAGCCAGGCCCAGTTTGCGACCGGTGACCGGGTCGTTGCCGCCGATCACATTGTTGATCGTATCGGCCGGGGTGGCGCCCTCTTCGACGATCACGACATAGACCGGCACCTTGACCACTTTGAGGATCTGGTACACCGCCTGGAACAAGGTGCCCGACTCAGTGCCGGTAGGGTCCAGGAGCGCCTGGGCGGTGAAGCTGTTGATGCGAAACGGCGCGTTTTTCGGGATCGACGCATGGGCATTCGGCGCAGTGCCGACTAGGCCAATGACGTTATCGCCAAGGCCACCCATGGCCTCGGGGGATTCAGTGGCATTCACAGTGATGCCGTTGTGCTCGAAGTTCAGGACTTCTGCCATGGTTATTCAGCCTTCTGGGGGGTGGAGTTGAGGACGCTGGTCAGTTCCAGGCGGCCGGCGGTGCGCAGGGCGGATGCTTCGACGTCGAGCAGTTCCAGCTCCTCGCCGGCGGTGGACCAATGGCCGTTGCCGATGGGGAATGGGATGAGGACGGTGTAGGTTTGGCGGGTGGGCATGGGTGGAAATCTCCGAGTGGGAAATGCAAAAGCCCCTGCGGGGAGGGGCTTTGGGGAGGCGAAAAAAAACCGCTTTCGCGGTGGTTTATTACTTATCTTCAGGTAATGGGAAACGCGCCTTGATTTCGGCTACTTTGGCTCGCCATTCTTTTTCCTTTTCAGCCGTACCGTCGAATTGCCATTCGAGGTACATCGGGTCAGCTTCGCTGACGTAGGCAGAGCGGCGGGCAGCAATAGTGCTAGCGAGCGCGGCTGCGGCAGCGGCGTTCTCGATCAGCTCCTGCGCGGCCTTATCACTAAAACCCAGGCCCTTGAGGGTCTGCGCGCTAGCAGGTACGTTGATCAACGAGTCACCAGCAGGCGTTACCAACTTTTCGATAAACAAAGTCATTTGATCAGTCCTTAAACCTTGGCGGTATAGCGAGCGTCGTTATCGTGGGAATAGGCCAGGCGTTTCTCTTCAAAGGCTTTGCCGAGCACAGCATCAGCCTGCGTCAAGCTATAAGGTTTCACCGCCCAACGAACTTCCCAATCGGCGTTAACGTCATCTTTCATAATCACTTCAGTATCTAACTTGCTGTAATTAACAGGATAATCAAACGATTTAGTGATGGTATAGCTCAGCCCACCCCTCAGGTACATCCCGGAAAACTGTGGAGCGTTCGTTTGTTGTCCAGCGACCAAACCTAAGTACATGGGTTTGAGCCCAGTAATGGCACGTGCTGTACAAATCATTCCAAACGAAACACCTCTCACCGTTTCACGGTAAGTTTGGGATATCCGCTTAATCGCTAGAAAGTTAGCATCACCATTCCATATATATCCGACACCCTCAAGTTGCAAGTTCAAGCCAGCAATGTGATAAATCCCTTGACCAAAGGGAGCTTTCTCCTGGTCTCGATAATATACCCGCGAAACGGTAATTTCTGTTTCGCCCGCCTCGTTACCAGGCATGGTCCACCAAACAGGATAGAAGACCTCCGTAGACAAGCCAGTGAGGTCAATGTCCTGTTTGTAAAGCGCACGACCATTAATATCTTTAGCCTGCACACTATTACGCCAAGCAGTAAACTGACTTGAAGCGGCCTCTACCCGCGCATCAATCTTCCCAATTTGGTTGGTAACCGTCTCCGTAAGTTTATTACATGCATCCACAACTTTCGTGATAGTCGTTTCAAGTCCCATCATCAACTCCCTGTCAGTTAATCTTTCCAGCACTTTTGTCAGTGCTACTACTTCGCTTCGAGCTGCATAACCCGAAACATCAAATCAACGTGGCGGGACATATTGCCAACCGAAGCCGCGGCCATAATCGCGATCTCCTCCGCCAACAACAGATTCAAGTTCTCACTCCCCACCACAATCGTCACGCTATCCGCCGGCAACGGCGAAACATCCAGCGTAAACTTCTGCAGCACCCGCGCCGCCGCCGCTTTATACGTCAGCAACTTCCCCGCCACGGAATACACCGCCAGCAAGGTGCCGCTGGCGAGGTAAAACCCGAACTCGCCAATCTCATACTCACCGTCGCCATCAAACAGCGCGGCCATCCTGAGTTGGCGCTCGCCCAGGTCTTCGTAATCGACGATGGCCACCCGTTGGCGCTCGTCACGCAAGGCCACTTCCGTGCCGTCGGGGTTGTAGCGGCCGGTGCCGGCGCCGATGTGGGTGATTTCGCCTTTGAGGCCCTGGTTCTTTGCCTGCAGCACTTCATCCAAACCTTTGGAGGTGAAGCGCACCAGGCGCGTGATTTCATCTGTCATGGCTGCGCCCTGAGGTCGTAATCGTTAATGGTGTAGTGCTGGGCAACCCCGGCACTGTTTAGGCGAGCCACCAGCGCCAGGTCCGGCAATGCGCCGTTCAGGTAGAACTCGCCGTCGCTTAAAGGCGCGTCGAGCACTTGCGTGAGCGCGAGCTGGCCTTCGGTTTCATGCACGATGGTAATCGTCGCCTGATCGCGCTCGCTTTTCGCCGCGTTGATGCGACGGATCAGCCGGTTGTGGTCGCCGCTGGACCAACTGCGCCCGATGATCGCCTGCACGTCGAAGGTGTAAGGCACGCCGAGCGGACGTTGCTGGTACCAGGCGCTGATATTGGGCGTGAAGCCAAGTGACTCCACCGCATAACTGAGTGCCTTGGGCGTGCCGGCCTGGCGTTGAATCTGCCAGGACAAGGCCACGGTCAGGCGTTTTTCCGCTTCGCTGGCCTCGGCATCCCATTCGCTGACGCCACGGTCGGCGGCCAGGTAAGGCAGGAACTCGCTAGGGGTATACAGCGGGTTCATCAGCGCCGGAAACGGCGGGGCGACACGCTCAAGCAATGTGCCGAAGCCCAGGTCCAACGCCTTTTCCAGCGGTGAGCTGTTGGCGGGCAGCAAACTCGCTTTGGGTTCACTCATAGTGTGCGCACCTCCACCTCGACGCCCGTGCAATACGGGGCCTGGAACGCCGTGCTGACAATCGGCGCCAGCGGTTCGAGGATGTGCAGTTGCGCGGCCCCGGCACTGTGGATGGCGTAGTCGATCCAGCTGGGGTCCACCCGCCCTTCCAGACGGTGGCAGGACTCGGCGTAGTCTTGCAGCAGTTTCTGCGCGGCCACTTGGGTCAGCCCCGAGTCCGGGCCGGCGTTGATCTTGGCCACCACGCGAATTTTATAGGGTTGAATCTGCGCGCCTTGGACGCTGACAAGATCGGTTTCTGGCCGTACATCCGGCCGTGCGAAATGTCGACGTACACCGTCAAGCAAGTCGACAGATGGCGTGCCGTCGCCCTCCCTGGAAAGCACGGTGACCATGACTTCCCCCGGTGCGGTGCGGCGAGCGTTGCCGTCCTTGACCTGGGCCGCGTAGCCGTCGGGGTCGAAGGTGTAGGTGACCGTGACCACACCGGGCGTCGCGCTTTGTACTTTCACTGCTGGGCGCTCGCCCAAAGTGAACACTTCGCGGCGATACTGCATGCGCGAGCCCGCCGCTGGGGCGTGGGGTGCCAGGTAGTAGCGCAGGCGGGCGTCGTCGTCGCTTTCCAAGGTGGGCGGCACCGGCGGGAAAGCGGCCGGGTCGCCTGGGTCGAGCACTTGGCGTTCCAGGCCCATATCGGCCAGGCGCGCATCCAGGTTGCTACCGGTGGCCCACCACGCCAGCATCTGCTTGATGCGGGCGTTGTATTTGCGCTCATGGGTTTGCAGGCGCACGCAAAAAGCTTCCAGGGCCAGGGTCAGCAGTTCGCTTTCGTTGTCGAGGCTGACCTGGAGTTTGGCTGCGCTTTGCGGCGCGCGAGTGGCGACGTAGTCGATGACAAACGCTTTGAATTCGGCCAGCAACGGCTCGAACTCATCGACCTTAATGATGGCCGGTTCCGCCAGTTGGTTCTGGCCGGGGATCAGCATACTCATGTCACGACCTCGAAGGATTGTTGGCGGTTTTTCCAGGTGCCGGCAAACCGCAGCAGCAGGCCGGCGCCCTGGCGGGTAGCGACAATGACCTGAGGGTCAAAATCGCCAATGCCGTTATGAATGTTGTAGAACGCTTGGGCGGCGTGGCTTTGGGCGAGGATCAGCAAGTCATCGCCCAGGTTCTGGCCGAGCAATTGCGGGATCAGTGAGCCGTACAGCGGGCGCTTTTGCCGCGTTCCGATGGGGGTGGTCAGCGCTCGGGTGGCGCGCTGCACAAATTGCAGCCAGTCGTCGACGGCCGCCCCGGTGTTCCTATCGATTCCGAGCATGGGGTGTCCTTATCGGGGGCTGATGACGCGTCCTTGATGGTCCACCACCGGGCCGCTGAAGTGCGCGCCGCCGGCATCCAGCAACAGGCTGGTACCGCCGATTTGCAGGGTGATGCTCTGGGCATTCATGGTCAGGCTGGCAGCGCCGACTTTAATATCGACCTGTTCACGGGAGCCGCTGACGGTGGTTGGGCCGTTGACCCAGTTGAAGGTATGGCTGGCATCGTCGTAGTCGCTTTGGGTGCCGTCTTGATGGCGCCGCCGGGTCAGCGTCGCCACGCTGGAGACCGGCGGGAAGCGATCACTGTTGAGACCAAACAGCGCCACAGACTGCACCCCGCCCTCCCCCCCGCCGTAGTTGAGCAGCAGGCATTGTTCACCCACCGTGGGGATACGGGTTTCGGTTTGCGCACCGGCGCTGGGGTTGAAAAAGCGGATCGCCGGGGTGAGCAGGTCACCGTGGCTGACCTTGCAGGTGTTGCTGGCCGCGTCGACCTGCTGGCAAATGCCAATCCGGCAGAAGCTTTCGGCGCGGCGGTAGAGGTCTTCGAGCTGGGTTTCCATCTCTGCCAGGCGTTCGACGATCGGTCCCAATTGCATGCGTAACAGCGCGTCGAACATGGGCTACTCCGCCAGTGGCTGGTATTGGGTTGGGTCGTCGATGTTGGAGACGTCCCAAGTGCAGGCAAATAGCGGTTGGCCTGTGGGATCGTCGAGTAACACCGGCCCCAGATAGAGGGTTTGTGTGAAGGAAACCGTCCAGGTGTCGTAGTCCGTTTCCACGGAAGTGCGCGCAGCGGGAGCGGCGACGATATTCGCCGGCAAATCGCACTGCGTCTGGGGCAGGTTCCAACGGTTATCCAACACCAGGTCCATGAGTTGGCTGGCCAGGTCGCAGGCATCGAACGGCAATGCACCGGGGGCGACCATGGCCCTCAGTGAAATGCTCAGCACGTGAGCCTTGCGCCCTTCGCGAGAGCGAATGCCCGGGCCATTGCCTTCGACCGTGACCTGCACACCGGTTTTTTCGGCGTCGCCCTTAAAGTCCTGGTGGCTACCGACCTTGATGTCCGGGAAGGCCGCGTGCAGCACCGCGCCGATGGCCTGGGGCAGTTGGGATGGCTTTTCGATAAGCGTCATTTTAAGTAGCGTCCTTGCAACAATTACTGCGGGTCCTGGCGGGAGCCTTGGTTGATCCCGATGCGCTTGGCTGCCCACCGTTCATAAAGACCGATGGCCACGTCGGCACCGGCCATGGCGGTCAGGCAACCAATGGCGCCGGCGGTCCAGATCGACATTCCGGCGGCGTAGCACAGCATCAGGGCGGAAACCCCGCAAACCATGCACGCCCCGGAACGCAGGGCCAGACGGCGGATCAGTGACCAACCGCGGGCGCCCTCCTTGTCGGCCCGCCACATCTCGCCGGATACGCCGCCGATCACTGCCAATACGATCACCAGCCAGATAGGCATTTCCGCTAACGCTTGCTGTTCATTTGTCATGTCACGCCTCCTGGCTGAGCAATAGATAGTCCGTATTTCATTTACAAATGCTTGAGTAGGTAGGCATTCCAAAAAGCCCGGTCGCCCGGGCTTTTCAGTAATGATGTCCTCGGACTTTCGGCGCTACTGGCGCGGTACGGTCCTTTCCTCGATGTTTTTCCGACCACGATCCCTGTCTGCCGGATAACTGCTTCTGGTGCTTTACGCTGCACACCCGGGTCAGTTGCCAACCCTCTGAACCGTTAAGGCCGGTTCATCGCTGCCTGTTGTTGAAGCGGTGAAACTAAAGAGCGTCGGCATCCTTGCCGGTGTTGCCTGGCATCCCTGCCATCGCTTCGATGGCGTCCTTGCCGATGTTGCGTGCCTTCCTTGTCTTCCTTGGCAGCATCCTTGCCGCCTCCACCAGGCCTTGTTGGCTGGCTTGAGATGAAGAATATGCATGTATGCATATACAGTCAATGCACAAATGCATTTATTTTTGCTGCGGAAATGCGCATATGCATTAGAAGGCCTACTGGCTTGGGGTTTGCCGGTTTTCTGCGGGTGAAAAAAAACCCGCACATGGGCGGGTTTCTTCTTACGAGTGGGAGTTAGCGGGCGTACATACCCCACCAGAAAACATGACCGAGGATGCTGATCTGCTCGTCCTGGATATCCTGGAAGCTGTAGTCCTCATCGGGGTGTTCATCACGATTGAAGCTGCGCAGGCGGATACCGGACGGCAGGCGGTAGAGCTGTTTAACCCGCAACTGGCCGTTGTGATTGATGGCATACAGGTCACCATCGACGATATCGCCAATGCCGCTCTTGCCGGCATTGACCCCCACCGTGGCGCCGTCGCGCAACACCGGCAACATACTGTTGCCGCGCACCGTCACGCACTTGGCCTGGTCGAACTGCACACCGTTATGCCGCAGGCTGCGCTTGCCGAACCGCAGGCTGGCCTTTTCGCTTTCCTCGATGACGAATCTTCCTGATCCAGCAGCCAATTCAACCTCGCGCAGAAAGGGGATCGACACCTCGTCATCATTGACGGGGGTGTCGTCGTCCCACAGGCTTATGTCCTTGAGTTCCGAATGCATCGGGTCGCGCCCGTCATCGCGCAAAGCGCCCACTGCTGCGCGCCCGCGCAGGTAATCAGTGCTCACGCGAAAATACTCGGCGATACGGGAGATGTGTTTATCCGACGGATCAACGATCTTGCCGCTGAGGATCCGGGACAGTGTGGATTGAGGCACGCCAGTGCGTCGGTGAAGCTCCGTGGGGGAGATCCGGTCGCGGTCCAGCAGCTCTCTTAAGACGATAGAAACGTTGCGTTTTTGCATAGCGCGGATAGTGACGGGAGTTTGGGGGGTTGGCAAATGCTAATTTGCATATTTATGCATTAAACATCCGGACCTTACTTAATTCGAATCAGAATACTGTATATGCAACCAGTTATCGACACTCTATTATTCCGACAGCTTGGTATTGCTGCCGATCAACACCTTGCATGTCGACAACTCAAGGCCTATGTATAAAACTCTTTGACAACGTAGCCAGCAACGACGGAGGTGCTCATGGCTTATTCAGCGCTAGCTGTCGCTAACGCCTTCATTGAACGTGCGAAGGAAGGCAAGCTTTCGGGCCTGACGCCCATGAAGCTGCAAAAACTGCTGTTTTATACGCAGTCCTGGCATTTGCGCGAACGGGATCAGCCCCTCATGGATGATCACTTCGCCCGCTGGCAATATGGCCCGGTCATTCCGTCGCTTTACCATGAGTTAAAATCCTACGGTAATCGCCCGGTGACCGCGTTGCTCAGCAACCTGAAGCCCGACGCCGAAGACATTGTCTTCGTGACACCGAGAGTGCCTGAGAGCGATACCTACACCCATCGTTTGATTGACCGGATCATCAACAAATACGGCAAGTGGTCTGGCACCCAACTGTCCAACCTCTCCCACGAGGACGGCACAGCCTGGGCCCTCAAGGGCGCCGACGGTTCGGCCATCGACTGGGAAGACATGGCCACACTCATTCACCCAAAGAGCCGCATCCGTGAGTGAAGAACTCGACAACCTGGAACTCACCTTGCCCCCCGTGGCAGGGCCTGACCAGGACACCCAAGCCGGTGGCGAGCAAGCCATAGGCACCGACGATGAAAGAAGCCAGAACCTCAAAGACCAGAAGGCTGAAAGGCAACTGCGCAAGAAATATGCGGGGCGTGCGTTTTGGTTCGCTGCGTGCGGGGTGATCTTCTGGGGGGTCCTGCTGGTGTGGAATGGCTGGTCGACGTATTACTCGGGTAAAGCGCCGTTCTCGGACAATGTGTTGATAGCCATCACTACGGCGACTTCAATCAACTTGTTTGCGGCGTTTCTTGGGGTGATCAGAGGGTTGTTTCCGGCTAGTGGGCGTAAATCCAAATAGTCTGGTCGTACTCATACCCTGACTTCTCTCTATTCGGCATTGAGGTGTGAGCACGCAAAAGTCAGTTAATCATCTTCAAGGCACTGATCGGTTTTTTAGTTTTTGCCGAGCTTATCCAGCAGCGACCGGCTGCAAAAATCGCACCGAGGTGGAGTTTCATCTTGCGGCCAACACCTCGGATTTCCGCCACGTCTGTATTGCGCAAGACCCGGTCCCGCTTAACCGGGTCGGTGCTATTGACCACCCCGACCAGCATCAACTGAAGCCGCAGCCGCGGCGGCTTCTGTCGTCGGCCAGTCAGCGGCGCGGAGTCTGCAAGGCGTGGTAGCCGTAATCGGCGCGAGCTTTGCGTAAAGGAACGCCCGCCTCGATAGCCGCACGAATATGTTCTTCGGCCTGGTGGATTTCTTCGGCCACCTCCAGCACTTCGCTCAGTGAGCCGGCCGGAATCACCACCAGGCCGTCACCGTCGCCGCGCAACCAATCATCGGGTTGTACCCGCACGCCACCCAGCGTAACGGGCGCCTGGATCGCTTCGACACGCACGCGATCCTTGCCGGTGCGCATCCAGTTCCCCCGGGAAAAGATCGGGTAGTTAAGCTCCAACGCACGGTCGACATCGCGGCAGATACCGTCAATCACCGTCCCGGCCAACTGCTTACGGGCGGCGGTAGAGGTCAGTAAATCGCCCCACACGGTGGTGTCGAGCCGCGCCTGGTTGTCGATCACTACCACCTGGCCAGCCTCAAGGTCGTCGATGTAGTCACCCACCGAGCCGCCGTCCAGGCCAGTAGGGCCGTAGCGCAGGGTCCAGGCTTTGCCTGTGAGGTTGAACGACCGGTCCAGAGGCATGATGTCGGTGCACTGGCAAACGATTTTCAGGCGGTCCATCGCATCGCTGAGGTCGGTGCAACTCAGGGCGTCGAGGCGGGTAACAATAGAGGTTTGCATGATGTGGCCTTCCTTGTGTCCTGTGGGTTAACGCGCGGTGGCGTCGGCACTGAATGCGTGGATCTTGTCGACGATCTGGCGTGACGCCGTCCGGATTGCCGTGGTGGTATTGCCAGCGATGTGCGGCGTCAATTGCGCATTGGCAATAGTGGTCAATGGCGAGTCGAAGCGGTCTTTTTCAAGGGCAAAGGTATCGATGGCGACGGCTTTGATATGCCTGGGAAACTGGCGCATGAAAGCGGCCAACCGGTGTTCGTCGACGATCCCGCCGCGCGCGGTATTGATGAGGATTGATCCCTGGCGCATCTGCTGGAACTCGGCGGTGCCGAACAAGCCTCGGGTCTGCGGGGTGAGCGGTACGTGGATCGAGACGATGTTCGCCTCGGCCAGTAACTGTCCAAGACCTGCCCGCCGTTCAAGCCCAAGGCTGTGCGCCACCGGTTCGGTAAAACGTTCGGACCCGGTGGCGATCACCCTGATGCCCAGCGCCGCAGCCTTGCGCGCCACCTGCCGGGCAATGCTGCCGGTGCCCACCAGCCCAAGCGTCAGTTCGGCGTATTCGCAGGCAGGTGCCAAGGAGCCTTTTGCCCAATGGCCGTTGTGCGTTTCAGCGTTGTAGTCATCCAGGTCGCGCGACAGAAACAGCGCCTGGGCCACGACGTATTCGGCAACAGCGGTCGCGTTGGAGCCCGGTGTGTTGAGGATCGCCACGCCACACTGCTCGCACGCCAGCCGATCAATATGATTGATCCCTGTGCCAGCCTGGGCAATGGCGCGCAGTGGCGTGGCCAACGCCGGCGAGGTGGCAGCGCGGATCAGGCCAGCGCCCAACGGGATGTTCAGGCGCGTCTTGAACACGCTGTAACCCCCGGCCTGACTCACGGCGGCAATAAAGCCAGGCTCGTCATGGCAGTTGATCTCGGCATAGTGAATGCGCGTGCCGTAGTGCTGCCGGATGCGCTCTTTGTCCGCGAAATAATGCAGGTTGAGGGTGACGCCCAGGCCCAGTTCAAGAAAGCGATCGACTTCCTCAAACAGTAACGGCGGCCCGGGGGCATCCAGTATCAAGGTGGTAAATGCCATACAGTTGATCCTCTTGGAGGGTAGCGCCTGCCGATACCCAGGTTGCCCTGGGCATCGGGGTTAATCACCAGGTGAAATGGTGGGCGCTTGCGGGATCGACCAAACCTGCATCGGTACTCACGGCCGCGAGGAACCCGCTGTAGAAATCATTCAGCGATGACGACTGGATGAACGCGGGATTGCTTTTGGCGTAGAGCAGAAACAAGCGATAGATTCGCAAGTTCTTTTCCTTGAGATAGACCTCGGCCCTGAGGCTGGGCCATAGGTTGAGCAAGCTGCCTTCCTTGATTTTCCATGGATCCGCCGGCTCGGTGCCGTTGGTGGCTTTGTACACGAAGCGCTTACCTTCAATCACTTCCAGGTGCAGGCTGGCCAGCAGCTGTTCGGCGGTACCGACGGCTTCGGCCTTCAAGGCTTGCGCCAGCCTCTGGATGTGGGCCTTTTCCGGGATGCTGCCGGTCAGGGTCAGCCAGGCGCATTTGAGGTCGGTTCGCGCAATGGCGTAGGCCATGCCTTTGACGTAGGTGTGAAAGCTCTCATCCTCGTTGAAGGCCTTGGACAAGCAAGTTGCCGGCTCTTGCGCAAACTGCCCGACGCCGATCAGTTCGCTGTGCAATCCACCGGCCAGCAAGGCGCGGGTCCAGGGAATCGCACGAATGGCATCGGGACGCGACTCGAACACCTTGATGTTGAAGATACGAGAAGGCGGCCGGGTGCCTTTGGCGGTGGCCCTGACCACATCGAATCGTGCCAGGTCCCGCAGCAGGGAAGGCAGCGCCGGATGCTCGAAGAACGTCGCCTGGTAGCGGCGCACCACGCCCCCCCAACGTTGAACCCTGCCGGCAATGACCTCCTCGGACGGCTGCGGCTTGGGCTCGGCGTGCATACGGTACAACTGGCTGAGAAAGTTGACGGACTGGTTGCGGGTCAGCAGATGAGCGCGCATCTCCGCGCAGCCGGCCAGCATGAAGCGGGTTTCCGGGCCCTCCAGCGCGCCGAACTCCTGCAAGGTCTCGGCGATCACCCCATTACACCGTGCGTGTTCCCCGCCCATGATGACGTGGACGACCACCTCGATGCCATAACGGGCCGCGATCAACTTGTGCTGGTTGGCAATCGCCATGTTCAGCTTGTGCATGGCCTTGCCGCCTTGCTTGCCCGTGTCGCTGGGGCCAAACGTGATGTATTGGCGGTTGCCGCGCGTTGCCAGGTGCTGGCGGTACACCGGGTTTTCGTACACCTCATGCACCGTGGCCACCGTGCGCTCGGCACCTGCCAGGTCTTCAGGTTGCAGAGCGATGTCAATCCCGTCCCGTACCTGGGCCGCTTTCATCAGGAACAGCACCTCCAGCGCGCTGAGGGCCGAGGTGTACTCGGCGATCCCGTGGATTTTCATCCGGTCGCGATAACGGTCAATCATTTCAAACCGTTCCACCGCGTTGCGCGCATCGTGCATGCGGATATAGCTCGGATCCTGCTCCATCAGCGCAATGTAATCCTGGCCGGCATATTGCTCGACTTTCCGCGTGTAAATCGGCGTGGTGCGTTGCAAATACTCCTGCCACAGGGCAGCGGGCGTCCGGGCCGCCCCGCCCTCCAGCGCGACCTCAAGGGCGGCCTGACGCGCACGCTCATCCAGCTCGTGATAGTGCCGGCCCTGGCCCAGGCCGATGGTTTCCAGCCACTGACTGGAAAGGATCTCATCGACCACGCAGCTGAACATCTCGGCGTTTTCACGAAACTCGATATCCAGATAGTGAAAGCCAAACGCATGCACCCGCAGCAGCAGACGGTCGATGGCGGCGGGCTGGGTAAAACGGATGCTGCTCAGTGCGTCGATCAGTTCGGCGGGACGCTTGAAATGCTCGGGATGATCCTTGCCCACGCGAGCACGAATCTCTTCAAGGCGATGCCGTGCGCCGCCGTCCTTGATCAGACTGTCGATATCAGCGATGTAGCGATTGCGCAGCGCCGTTTCCAGCGCCACCACCAGGGTTTCGGTGTGCTGGTTGGTGTCATAGGGGCGGCCATCCTTGTCGCCGTATAACCAGGTGAACAAAGTCAGCCATTTTTCCTGCGGCGCCAGGCCCAGGGCGTGATGCACGTCGGGCAACGCGTCATACACACTGTCGGCGTAAAAAATCTGTGACTCGATATCGGTGCCATTACTGCCCGACCACACGGCGTTGTACAACTCCAGCAGAAGCTGCGCAGTGACTTGAGGCTTTTTCAGGCCACGATCCTCGACGTGCTGTGCCAGTTTCTGCAAGACCAGCACAACGGAATGCTTGAGCTGATCGGTTTCTTTGCACAGCACTCCCAGGCTGATATTCACGCCCGCAGGCGCTGCAATCAACTGCGGATCGAGCGTGAGCAACTGACGAGGCAGACTGGCTTGCGAAGCAATCTGGGTCGCCACACCCCTGACCGACAATTCGAACAGCAGTTGCTTGATCAGTAACAACTTCCAGAATGCCTCGACGTCTTTGCTGGAGCGCGATTCGAAGAACGCCTTGCCCAGAGCTGCGGCCAATTTCGAATCACCCTTGTCCAGATACGACAGCGTATCGATTTCAGCATAGATCCTGAGACAGGCACGGGCATGCGGGGTATGGGAAGCATCATCCGTGTTGGCCTTGAGTGCGTGCTCCAGGGCTCGCCATAGGACGTCATGCAGTAGCGCGGGGTTGGTATGGCCGATTGAGGGGCGAGTTGATGCATTTTCCAGTATGGAGTTGATCACATGATTCATGGGTTCAAGCCTCGATAATTGTCAAATCCCTTGTTTGCAGTGCGCCGAACAGACACACGCAAAATCATCAATGTCCCAGGCTTAACCCACTGCGTCGCAACGAACGGAACTCACCTGTTCGCCGACAGAAAGCCCCCTTGTCGATACCGAAAAACGGCAAAAAATGAAACAATTTGTTACATCTGTGAGCAATAAAACATGCTCCGAATTTTTCGACAAAAGACCTTTTTGGAATAGACAGCCAGGAAAAAATGATAGGAAGCTAATAAAAATCACATCAACGATTCTTTTTAGTGCGGATGTTTTTTCTAAAACCCTGATTATTCGAAATTATATTCACCCGCTCAAAAACGCTTGCCCCAGGAAGGATCTCGCGAAGGCACGACCTGCGAGCGCAACTTAAACAATTCTTCATAAACACGGCTTTATGAAAAACCAGAGCAGGTTCACGCATTAACAGCGGTGTCTCCTTGCAAAACGCCTTGCACCCCACCTCCAATCTTCTCCACGTCGCCAAGCTGCTCGTAGAAGATGCGGCGATGACCAAGGAGACGGACCGTTACGCCTGGGCTTCGCATGACTTGCAGGAAATGGTCAAGGCGGTGGTTGATGATGGGGTGAAGGTGTTGGATTCGCCGGTTAATACCCAGTAAGCCGCGAAAATAGAAAAGGCGGGCAACCGCTAACCTGTGGCGGCGCCGCTCCTTTAGTGGTGGATATCGGGGCGGCACCGCTTTTGCTTTTTACCTATCCGTTTGCGACCTGCGAACCCCCGACCTCGCGTGTTAACCTTGCCGCCATCGCAAAAAATGCTGGGCCAAGCGCCCCCTTTGCCCCATCACTTTCAACGAATTTGCCTACTACCCAATGAGTAAAAACACTTCAGACCTGTCCTCCCACACCCCAATGATGCAGCAGTACTGGCGCCTGAAAAACCAGCACCCTGATCAGTTGATGTTCTATCGCATGGGCGACTTCTACGAGATCTTCTACGAAGACGCGAAGAAGGCCGCCAAGCTGCTGGACATTACCCTGACCGCGCGCGGGCAGTCGGCGGGGCAGTCGATTCCGATGTGTGGGATTCCTTATCACTCGTTGGAAGGCTACTTGGTCAAGCTGGTCAAGCTGGGCGAGTCGGTGGTGATCTGTGAGCAGATCGGTGACCCGGCCACCAGCAAAGGGCCGGTGGAGCGCCAGGTGGTGCGCATCATCACCCCAGGCACGGTGAGTGATGAGGCGTTGCTGGATGAGCGTCGCGATAACCTGATTGCGGCGGTGTTGGGCGATGAGCGTCTGTTCGGCCTGTCGGTGCTGGATATCACCAGCGGCAACTTCAGCGTGCTGGAGATCAAGGGTTGGGAAAACCTGCTGGCGGAGCTGGAGCGTATCAATCCGGTGGAGTTGTTGATCCCGGATGATTGGCCCAAGGACTTGCCCGCCGAGAAGCGTCGGGGAACCAAACGTCGTGCACCGTGGGATTTTGAACGTGATTCGGCACTGAAAAGTCTGTGCCAGCAGTTCTCGGTGCAGGACCTTAAAGGCTTTGGTTGCGAAACCCTGACCCTGGCTATCGGCGCTGCCGGCTGCCTGCTCAGCTACGCCAAGGAAACCCAGCGCACGGCCCTGCCGCACTTGCGCAGCCTGCGCCATGAGCGTCTGGACGATACCGTGGTGCTTGATGGCGCCAGCCGTCGCAACCTGGAACTGGACACCAACCTGGCCGGTGGCCGCGATAACACCCTGCAATCGGTGGTAGACCGTTGCCAGACCGCCATGGGCAGCCGTTTGCTGACCCGTTGGCTGAACCGTCCGCTGCGGGACTTGACCGTGCTGCAAGCGCGTCAGACGTCTATTACCTGCCTGCTGGACGGCTACCGCTTTGAAAAATTGCAGCCGCAACTGAAAGAAATCGGCGATATCGAACGTATCCTGGCACGGATCGGTTTGCGCAATGCACGGCCCCGTGACCTGGCGCGCCTGCGTGATGCCTTGAGTGCCCTGCCTCAGTTGCAAGTGGCGATGACCGAACTGGACACGCCGCACCTGCAACAGCTGGCCGTGACGGCCGGCACGTACCCGGACCTCGCCGCGTTGCTGGAAAAGGCCATCATCGACAACCCGCCGGCGATCATTCGTGACGGCGGTGTGTTGAAAACCGGCTACGACAGTGAGCTGGATGAGCTGCAATCCCTGAGCGAAAACGCCGGGCAGTTCCTGATCGACCTGGAAGCCCGCGAAAAAGCCCGTACCGGCCTGGCTAACCTGAAAGTCGGCTACAACCGCGTGCATGGCTACTTTATCGAGTTGCCGAGCAAGCAGGCGGAGTCTGCGCCTATCGACTATCAACGTCGCCAGACCCTCAAAGGCGCCGAGCGTTTTATCACCCCAGAGCTCAAAGAGTTCGAAGACAAGGCGCTATCGGCCAAAAGCCGCGCCCTGGCGCGGGAAAAGATGCTGTACGAAGCCTTGCTCGAGGACCTGATCAGCCGCCTGGCGCCGTTGCAAGACACCGCCGCCGCCCTGGCGGAGCTGGATGTGTTGAGCAACCTCGCCGAACGGGCGCTGAACCTGGACCTCAACTGCCCACGGTTTGTCAGCGAACCGTGCATGCGCATCGTGCAAGGCCGTCACCCGGTGGTAGAGCAGGTGCTGACCACGCCGTTCGTCGCCAATGACCTGTCGCTGGACGACGATACCCGCATGTTGGTGATCACCGGTCCGAACATGGGTGGTAAATCCACCTACATGCGCCAGACCGCGTTGATCGTGCTGTTGGCGCATATCGGCAGCTTTGTACCCGCAGCCAGTTGCGAGTTGTCGCTGGTGGACCGCATTTTCACGCGGATCGGCTCCAGCGATGACCTGGCCGGTGGCCGTTCGACCTTTATGGTGGAAATGAGCGAAACCGCCAACATTCTGCACAACGCCACCGAACGCAGCCTGGTGCTGATGGACGAAGTAGGTCGTGGTACCAGCACCTTCGACGGCCTGTCCCTGGCTTGGGCCGCGGCCGAACGCTTGGCGCATTTGCGTGCGTACACGCTGTTCGCCACGCACTACTTCGAGCTGACGGTGTTGCCGGAAAGCGAGCCGCTGGTGGCCAACGTGCATCTCAATGCCACCGAGCACAACGAGCGCATCGTGTTCCTGCACCATGTGCTGCCAGGGCCTGCGAGCCAGAGCTACGGCCTGGCCGTGGCGCAGTTGGCCGGTGTGCCGAACGAGGTGATCACCCGTGCCCGCGAACATCTCAGCCGCCTGGAAACCACGGCCCTGCCCCATGAAACCGTGGTCGCCAGCCCGGCCAAGGCCAGCAAGAAACCTGCCGCGCCGCATCAGAGCGATATGTTCGCCAGCCTGCCCCATCCGGTGCTGGATGAGTTGGCAAAGCTTGACCTGGATGACTTGACGCCGCGTAAAGCGCTCGAAATGTTATATGCACTGAAGACTCGGATATAACGCAGACGCTTGCAAGCTGATAGAATCTCGCGCGGTTTGGGATGCTGCGGGCTTTTAGCCTGGTCCGCAGACTATCGCTCTCAAACCTCGCGAACCCCACCACAAGGGGTTTCGCTGCCGCCGCCTGAGGAGAAAATTAGAAATGACCTTCGTCGTCACCGACAACTGCATCAAGTGCAAGTACACCGACTGCGTAGAAGTCTGTCCGGTGGACTGCTTCTACGAAGGCCCGAATTTCCTGGTTATCCACCCGGACGAGTGCATCGACTGCGCCCTGTGTGAACCAGAATGCCCGGCCGTCGCGATTTTCTCCGAGGACGAAGTGCCTGCGGGCATGGAGCAATTCATTCAGTTGAACGTCGAGTTGGCAGACATCTGGCCAAACATCACTGAGCGCAAAGATCCGATGCCGGACGCCGCCGAATGGGATGGCAAGCCCAACAAGATTGAGCAACTAGAGCGCTAAAGCGCCACTGCCCAACAAAAAAAGGCCCTTGAGGGCCTTTTTTGCGTTCGGGTGCCTGGGTTCACTTTTCTACAGGCAAAAAAAGGGGCGGTATGACCCGCCCACATTTTTTCCCTAGTCCCTGTATTCCTTTTCATCATCCTGATGAATCGCATCCTGCGACGTTCCTTCAAACCATCGTTCCTTGATGGCTGTGCCAATCCGTGGACACAGGGCTGATGTTAGAGCGTTCCAAGGGAAGTTCAACGCGATCCCCACGGCGGGCTGACAAAAGTTGCCGCTCGCCAGCATGAAAATAATCGTTATTTTTCAAATAGATAGATAATAGCTTCGTCGATTCAAGACGTACGCAACCGCTAAAAAAACCAAACACTTACGAAAAAGTAAGCGAATGCTTACACGTGCATTGCGCAAAGTAGCAACAAGCCCTTTTGGCGCCCCACCTGTAGGAGCGAGCTCGCTCGCGAAAAACCTGAGAGCACCACGGATCGTCAGGCTTTTCGCGTAACCGTTAAAGCCTAATCAATCGTCGCTCACGGTAATGGTCGGCATTGCCGGCGCCGTCGCTTCCTGCAAAACAATCCGCGCACCGACGTGACGGGCCAATTCCTGATAGATCATCGCGATCTGCCCATCGGCCTCTGCCGCGACGGTAGGTTTGCCACCATCGGCCTGCTCGCGAATCTCCATCGCCAATGGCAGCGATGCCAGCAGTTCAACGCCATACTGGGTAGCGAGCTTCGCCCCCCCGCCCTCACCGAACAGATGCTCGGCATGCCCGCAGTTGGAACAGATGTGCACCGCCATGTTTTCCACGACGCCCAGCACCGGGATGTTGACCTTGCGGAACATCTCCACACCTTTCCTGGCGTCCAGCAGCGCCAGGTCCTGAGGCGTGGTGACAATCACCGCACCGGCCACCGGCACTTTCTGCGCCAGGGTCAGTTGAATGTCGCCGGTGCCTGGCGGCATGTCGATCACCAGGTAGTCGAGGTCGCCCCAAGCTGTTTGTGTGACCAATTGCAGCAACGCACCGGAGACCATTGGCCCGCGCCAGACCATCGGCGTGTTGTCATCGGTGAGAAACGCCATGGACATCACTTCCACACCCAGCGACTCGATCGGTACAAACCATTTCTGATCCTTGACCTTCGGCCGTGTGCCTTCGGCGATGCCGAACATCACGCCCTGGCTCGGCCCGTAGATATCGGCATCGAGAATGCCCACGCGCGCCCCTTCCCGGGCCAAGGCCAGGGCCAGGTTGGCCGCGGTGGTGGATTTACCCACGCCACCCTTGCCGGAAGCCACCGCCACCACATTCTTGACGTTGGCCAGACCCGGGATCTGCGCCTGGGCCTTGTGCGGCGTGATCACGCATTGGATGTCGACCTTGGCCGAACCCACACCGTCGAGGCCCTCGATAGCCATTTGCAGCATCTGCGCCCAACCGCTTTTGAACAGGCCCGCGGCATAACCCAGTTGCAACTGCACCGACACCTGGTCGCCCTGGACCTCGATGGCACGTACACAGCCGGCACTGACCGGGTCCTGGTTCAAATAGGGGTCGGTGTACTGGCGAAGAACGGCTTCCACCGCTGCGCGATTGACGGCGCTCATGGGCTACTCCCGAAAAAAAGACTGACTGAAACAGGCGGCTATCCTAACCGTTCCAGCCGCCGAACGGCATGCTTTCGAAAGTACGGAAGATTCTGAAACAGCGTCACGGGGTGAAATAAATTTCCCGGCGCTTTATAGTGGCCGACCTCCGTTTCATCAAGTAGCCGAGCCCCATGTCCGAGCCACGCAAGATCCTCGTCACCAGCGCCCTGCCCTATGCCAATGGTTCGATCCATCTTGGCCATATGCTTGAGTACATCCAGACCGATATGTGGGTGCGCTTCCAGAAGCATCGCGGCAATCAATGCATTTATGTCTGCGCGGACGACGCCCACGGTTCGGCCATCATGTTGCGCGCCGAAAAGGAAGGCATCACCCCGGAACAGCTGATCGCCAATGTGCAGGCTGAACACAGCGCCGACTTTGCCGAGTTCCTGGTGGACTTCGACAATTTTCACTCGACCCACTCCGACGAAAACCGCGAGCTGTCGAGCCAGATCTACCTGCGGTTGAAGGAAGCCGGGCACATCGACCAACGTTCGGTGACCCAGTATTTCGACCCGGAAAAGAAAATGTTCCTGGCCGACCGTTTCATCAAGGGCACCTGCCCGAAATGCGGCACCGAAGACCAGTACGGCGACAACTGCGAAAAATGTGGTGCGACCTACGCACCGACCGACTTGAAGGATCCCAAGTCAGCGATCTCCGGCGCCACGCCGGTGCTCAAGGACTCGCAGCACTTCTTCTTCAAGCTCCCGGATTTCCAGCAAATGCTGCAAACCTGGACGCGCAGCGGCACCTTGCAGGACGCCGTGGCCAACAAACTCTCCGAATGGCTCGACAGTGGCCTGCAGCAGTGGGACATCTCCCGCGACGCGCCGTACTTCGGCTTCGAGATTCCGGGCGAGCCAGGCAAGTATTTCTATGTATGGCTGGACGCGCCGATCGGCTACATGGCCAGCTTCAAGAATCTGTGCGACCGCACCCCGCAGTTGGACTTCGACGCGTTCTGGGGCAAGGACTCCACCGCCGAGCTGTACCACTTCATCGGCAAGGACATCGTCAACTTCCACGCGCTGTTCTGGCCGGCAATGCTTGAAGGCTCGGGCTACCGCAAGCCGACCGGCATCGCCGTGCACGGCTACCTGACGGTCAACGGCCAGAAAATGTCCAAGTCCCGTGGCACCTTTATCAAGGCGCGCACCTACCTGGACCATCTGTCGCCGGAATACCTGCGCTATTACTACGCATCCAAGCTGGGCCGTGGTGTGGACGACTTGGACCTGAACCTGGAAGACTTCGTACAGAAGGTCAACTCGGACCTTGTAGGTAAAGTCGTCAACATCGCCAGCCGTTGCGCCGGGTTCATCCACAAGGGCAACGCCGGTGTACTGGTAGCCGAGAACGCCGCACCGGAACTGACCGACGCCTTCCTGGCCGCCGCGCCGAGCATCGCCGACGCTTATGAAGCCCGCGACTTTGCCCGCGCCATGCGCGAGATCATGGGCCTGGCCGACCGCGCCAACGCCTGGATCGCCGACAAGGCGCCATGGTCGCTGAACAAGCAGGAAGGCAAGGAAGCTGAGGTTCAGGCGATCTGCGCCACCGGGGTCAACCTGTTCCGTCAGTTGGTGATCTTCCTCAAGCCGGTGCTGCCATTGCTGGCCGCTGATGCCGAGGCGTTCCTCAACGTGGCGCCGTTGAGCTGGAACGATCACACCACATTGCTCGGTAATCATCAGTTGAACGCGTTCAAGCCCTTGATGACCCGGATTGACCCGGTGAAAGTCCAGGCAATGACCGACGCTTCGAAAGAAGACCTGGTGGCCAGCCAGACCGATACCGGCCAATCCGCGCCGGCGGGCAATGGCGAGCTGGCCAAGGACCCGATTTCCCCGGAAATCGATTTCGACGCCTTTGCCGCCGTGGACCTGCGCGTGGCGCTGATCATCAAGGCCGAAGCCGTGGAAGGCGCCGACAAGCTGCTGCGCCTGACCTTGGATATCGGTGACGAACAGCGCAACGTGTTCTCCGGCATCAAGAGCGCGTACCCGGACCCGTCCAAGCTCGATGGTCGCCTGACCATGATGATCGCCAACCTCAAGCCACGGAAAATGAAGTTTGGCATTTCCGAAGGCATGGTGATGGCGGCTGGCCCTGGCGGCGAAGAAATCTACCTGCTGAGCCCGGACAGCGGTGCCAAGCCGGGTCAACGCATCAAGTAACCTCTGCAAAATGCCCCGCTGTTGCTACAGCGGGGCTTCTCAGCTTGCCCTCCTCCCTGGACCGGGCATCAACGCTATGATCACAGCATGAACCTCATTCAACGTATCGACGCGCTGCTGCCGCAGACTCAATGCGGCAAGTGCGGGCACCCGGGCTGCAAGCCCTACGCAGAAGGCATCGCTAAAGGCGAAGCCATCAACAAGTGCCCGCCCGGTGGGCAGGAAACCATTGCCGGGCTCGCGCAACTGCTGCGCCTGCCGGTACTGGAGCTGGACACCAGCCGTGGAGATGCGCCTGCGCAAGTCGCCTATATCCGCGAGGCCGAATGCATCGGCTGTACCAAATGCATCCAGGCCTGCCCGGTGGACGCCATTGTGGGTGCCGCCAAGTTGATGCACACCGTGATTGTCGACGAGTGCACCGGTTGCGACCTGTGCGTTGCGCCTTGCCCTGTCGACTGTATCGAGATGCGCCCACTTGCTGACGTTCTGCCTATCGTCGGTGACTTGGCCAGCAACGATGATGAACGGCGTGTACGCGACCGCAAACGCAACCGGGCGCGGCGGCGCTTCGAGCAACGTAACGCCCGCCTGCAACGTGAAGAAGCCTACAAGCTCGCCGAACGCCTGGCACGAGCCAAGCGCACAGCGCCGATGGAGGTGGCACCGGTTGATAACACTCAGGCCGCTCAGGACGCTGCGATCAAGCAGGCCAAAAGCAGCGTCGCCATGAGTCGCGCTCAGTTGCACAAATCCTTGAAAGCGTTTGGGCATCCGCCGACCTTTGAGCAACAGTCGCAATTGATTATGCTGCAGCGGCAGTTCGAGGCATCCGAGCAGGCGCTTGCCGCACTGGAGGCCAACAGCTCACCGCAGCCACCAAAGACGACCACTAAAAGCGCCGAGTTCAAGCGCGCAAAAATCCAGCTGGCCATGCGCCGTGCAGCGTTGAAAAAGGCTCAGGATCACCATGCCGACGAGCATCAATTGGCAACCTTGAAAGCCGCATTGAATGCCGCCGAGCAAACGCTGCAAGATGCCGAGGCCAACGGCTGACCCAGTGCGCTGTGTATTGCTAACATCACGCCGACCGCCTGCAAGGAAACGCCTGTCCCTATGAATGCCGCAAAACGCCTGGAAATCTTCCGCAGGTTTCACGAAGACAATCCGGAACCGAAAACCGAACTGGCCTACTCCTCACCGTTCGAATTACTGATTGCGGTGATCCTATCGGCTCAATCCACAGACGTAGGCGTTAACAAGGCCACGGCGAAGTTGTACCCCGTGGCCAATACACCCGCCGCGATTTGCGCCCTGGGTGTGGAAGGCTTGTCCGAATACATCAAAACCATCGGCCTGTATAACAGCAAGGCCAAGAATGTGATCGAAACGTGCCGCCTGTTGTTGGAGCTGCATGGGGGTGAGGTGCCACAAACCCGCGAAGCCCTCGAAGCCTTGCCAGGCGTGGGCCGCAAAACGGCGAACGTGGTGCTCAATACGGCGTTTCGGCAGTTGACCATGGCGGTGGACACGCACATTTTCCGCGTCAGCAACCGAACCGGCATTGCACGGGGCAAGAATGTGGTTGAGGTGGAAAAGCAATTGATGAAGTTCGTGCCCAAGCCCTATTTGCTCGACTCCCACCATTGGCTGATCCTGCACGGACGCTACGTTTGCCAGGCCCGCAAGCCGCGCTGCGGCAGCTGCCGTATCGAAGACTTGTGCGAATACAAGGACAAGACCTCCGACGATTGAGCGATCATTGCTTTTTGTGATCAGGCGATTGAAAAAATCTTTTTTACCCGTTCGCGGATTATCGCTATAAGGAGCCCCAACGGCAGTCTTAGCCTGGAGTTGACCTTATGAGCGCTGGCAACGAACAACTGGAAGTGGAAGACGACCTCGTTGAGTCGGATGACGATGTGGTAGAGGCACCTGTGGCAGAGGTGGCCAAGACCAATTTAAGCAAACGCCGCACTATCGACAATCTTCTGGAAGAGCGACGCTTGCAAAAACAGCTGGCCGATTACGACTTCGATCTCTGATCGAGCCGTTGGCGGCCGGAAGCCTCCCTGACGGAGGCTTTTTTCTGCCGGTTACACGGGTATTCAAGAGATGCAATATCCTCCTAGACCAGGCCGTTGCGCTGGGCCAGTTCGATCAAGTCCACGAGGGACCTGGCATTGAGCTTGAGCAGCAAGCGCGTCTTGTAGGTACTGACGGTTTTGTTGCTGAGGAACATGCCATCGGCAATCTCCTTGTTGGTTTTGCCACGGGCCAGTTGCTGCAGCACCATCATCTCCCGCCCCGATAAGCGTTCGACCATGTCGGCTTCACTGGCATTGCCCATGGTTGACCGCACTGAGTTGAGCGCCTGGTTCGGGAAATAGCTATAGCCGGAAAGCACCGCCTTGATGGCACTGAGCAACTCTGTCAGATCCTGCTGCTTGCACACATAGCCGGCGGCACCCGCCTGCATGCAGCGCATGGAAAAATGGCCAGGCGCCTGGGACGTCAGCACCAGCACCTTGAACGAGACGGCTTGCTTGGTCGAAGCCAGCCGACAAATAACTTCCAAGCCGTCGAGCTTGGGGATTCCGATATCCAGTATCACAATATCCGGCATATGTTCCCGTGCAAGTTGCAACGCATCGACACCGTTATCAGTCTCGGCAACGACCTCATAACCATGACGCTCCATTAGCATGCGCACAGCAAGACGAATGACGGGATGATCATCCACGATCAGCACTTTATTCATGAGAAAGTCCAATTTCGCTGTTCGAATTATTTAGAGCAAACACAATAGCCTAGTCGATTACTAGTTGGCATAGCATTCCACCCCGAGCAAGAGCAGGCAGAGACCCAACCCACAAGAAGATAGGAATTAACCTACAAAAATTCGCCAACTTAGATGCATGTAGCTTTATGGTTGCTTTCAGACCTTTCCCGGCGCGCACATATTTTGAGTGAAATGTCTGGGGCATGAGCCCCTGAAGGTAAACGTGCCGCACAAGACTTTCAGGAAATGCCCCTTGCTTGTCGCAATGACGCCCGCAAACCGACCCGGAAAAACCGTCCGCATTAGTTCCATTTAACATATTTCAACACTTCCGCAATTCCTACAGAAAATTCAACAACTCACATCTCCATTGCAACTACATGAGTGAATTTTCTGTCAGACATAGTTCCTCCCCAGATGTAAAAAATGATTCAGCCTTAAAAAAAGATAAACCGGTAAATAATTGCGCAAGTTACGAAAAAACCTTAAACACACGCTAAACGCTAATAAACAGTGCGACATCTAAAATCCAGGCAAAAAAAATGGCCCCTTGCATAAGGGGCCATTTTTCACGACAGGCGCACGGTTCAGAACAACGAGCGGCCCTTGTTGGCAGCAATGCGCATGCGCAGTGCGTTCAACTTGATGAAGCCTGCCGCGTCCGCCTGATTGTAGGCCCCGCCGTCTTCTTCGAAGGTGGCGATGTTGGAGTCGAACAGCGACTCATCGGACTTGCGGCCGGTGACGATCACGTTGCCCTTGTACAGCTTCAGGCGCACAACACCGTTCACATGAGCCTGGGAGGCGTCGATCATCTGTTGCAGCATCAGACGCTCAGGGCTCCACCAGTAACCGGTGTAGATCAGGCTGGCGTACTTGGGCATCAGCTCGTCTTTGAGGTGAGCGACTTCGCGGTCCAGGGTGATGGATTCGATGGCGCGGTGGGCGCGCAGCATGATGGTGCCACCTGGGGTTTCGTAGCAGCCACGGGACTTCATGCCCACGTAACGGTTCTCGACGATGTCGAGACGGCCGATACCATGCTGGCCACCGATCCGGTTCAGGGTCGCCAGTACGGTGGCCGGGGTCATTTCAACGCCGTCCAGCGCAACGATATCGCCGTTACGGTAAGTCAGTTCCAGGTACTGCGCCTTGTCTGGAGCGTTCTCCGGGGAGACGGTCCATTTCCACATGTCTTCTTCGTGCTCGGTCCAGGTGTCTTCCAGCACGCCGCCTTCATAGGAGATGTGCAACAGGTTGGCGTCCATTGAGTACGGCGACTTCTTCTTGCCGTGGCGCTCGATCGGGATGGCGTGCTTTTCAGCGTAATCCATCAGCTTTTCACGGGACAGCAGGTCCCATTCCCGCCACGGCGCAATGACTTTAACGCCTGGCTTGAGTGCGTAGGCACCCAGTTCGAAACGGACCTGGTCGTTGCCCTTGCCGGTGGCGCCGTGAGAAATGGCGTCGGCGCCCGTTTCGTTGGCGATCTCGATCAGGCGCTTGGCGATCAGTGGACGTGCGATGGAGGTACCCAGCAGGTACTCACCTTCGTAGACAGTGTTGGCGCGAAACATCGGGAAGACGAAATCGCGGACGAACTCTTCGCGCAGGTCGTCAATGTAGATCTCTTTCACGCCCATGGCTTGCGCCTTGGCACGTGCAGGCTCGACCTCTTCACCCTGACCCAGGTCAGCGGTGAAGGTCACCACTTCACAGTTATAAGTATCCTGCAGCCACTTGAGGATCACCGAAGTGTCCAGGCCGCCGGAATACGCGAGAACGACCTTGTTTACGTCGGCCATGCCATCACTCCACGGGGTTGTACGGAAAGGCGACGATTCTACCGATCAAAACCGTGAAATTACAGGGGCGCGACAGCAAATGAAGATAAAGCGACAGATTATGTCGAGTGGGCGACCGATGGTCGCCCTTATGAGGTAGCCGCCGGGTTGCTTGGCGCAATGGTCTGGGGCGCCGGTTTCTCGGGGGCAGCCACGCGCTCCAGCTGAATATTCACACGGCGGTTACGCGCGCGGTTGGCGGCATTGGTGTTGGGCGCCAAGGGGTAGCTTTCGCCATGAAAGCGCATCGTGATCTGCGATTCCTGGATGCCGTTGGCCTTGAAGTAGTCCATCACCGCCAGGGCGCGGCGACGTGAAACGTCACGGTTGGTCAGGCGGTTGCCACTGTTGTCCGAATGGCCGTTCAACTCGACATGGTTGACCGTAGGATCGGCCTTCATGAAGGCAAGGATCACGGACAACTTCTTCTTGGCCGCCGCGTCCAGCTCAATGCCGCCGCCGGGAAAGCCCACTTCGGTCTGTCTGACCTGGTCGTAATTCATGGGCAGCAGCTTGGTGGTGCACAGCTGATAATCGCTGTAAGCCTTGTTGAACTTCACAGGCAGCAGGCGAATTTCCGAGTAGCCGCCTTGACGCCCGTAATGCCGCACGGTCGGGCTGCGCCCTTCAAGCAAACCCGTGAACAGGCGGCCGGCCTGGGCCTGGGAGCTATTGAACAGGACGTCGCCGCTGCCGACACGCACGGCTCCAAGGTTGATATCACCTCGGCCCGGCTGCCACGGCGCGGCCGCGGCCAATAAGGTTGCCGAGCCGGCGCCAAGGGTGCCGCCATAGGTTTTCAGACGAAACGTCGCCTGTTCGCCGGCCCGGCGTACGAATTCACCGGAACCGAAATCGCTGATCGGCTGGGTCAGGCGGCACTCGAACTGATCGCCCTCTACCTTCCACTCAATATTCTCCAGACGTGTCTGGAACGTGAGGGCCGCCGCAGGCAGGCTGGCGAACACACTGAGCAGGGCTAGATAATACTGGCGCACGGGAGGCTCCACTGGTTTCTACAACACTTCAAAGCGTCATACATCGTTAAGGCATACCCGGAGATATCGGTAGCATCCGGCAAAACTTGATAGCGAGTGCCTGCAAGAGTCTTTTCCGGTAGCATTCCCACCAGATTGACCCGCCTGGAATCCCCAATGTCCGACCGCCTGACCCTGCTGCGTCCCGACGACTGGCATATTCATCTTCGCGATGGTGCTGCGTTACCTCAAACCGTGGCCGATGTCGCGCGCACGTTTGGCCGCGCCATCATCATGCCTAACCTCGTACCTCCGGTGCGCAATGCCGCAGAAGCCGACGCCTATCGCCAGCGCATCCTCGCTGCGCGACCGGCCGGCAGCCGCTTCGAACCGTTGATGGTGCTCTACCTCACCGACCGCACCCAGCCTGAAGAAATCCGTGAAGCCAAGGCCAGCGGTTACGTGCACGCCGCCAAGCTGTACCCGGCAGGCGCGACCACCAACTCCGATTCCGGCGTGACCAGCATCGATAAGATCCTGCCGGCAATCGAAGCCATGGCGGAGGTCGGCATGCCATTGCTGATCCACGGGGAAGTCACCCGTGGCGATGTGGACGTGTTCGATCGCGAAAAAATCTTCATCGATGAACACATGCGTCGTGTGGTCGAGCTGTTCCCCACGCTCAAGGTGGTGTTTGAACACATCACCACCGCCGATGCGGTGCAGTTCGTCAGCGAGGCGTCGGCCAACGTTGGCGCGACCATCACGGCCCATCACCTGCTCTACAACCGCAACCACATGCTGGTGGGCGGGATTCGGCCGCACTTCTACTGCCTGCCGATCCTCAAACGCAACACCCATCAGGTAGCCCTGCTGGATGCCGCCACCAGCGGCAACCCGAAGTTCTTCCTCGGCACCGACTCGGCGCCCCACGCCCAGCACGCCAAGGAAGCCGCATGCGGCTGCGCCGGCTGCTACACCGCGTTTGCCGCCATCGAGTTGTACGCCGAAGCGTTTGAACAACGTAATGCTCTGGACAAGCTCGAAGGTTTCGCCAGCCTCAACGGCCCGCGTTTCTACGGCCTGCCGGCGAATACCGACCGCATTACCCTGGTTCGTGAAGACTGGACCGCCCCTGCCAGCCTGCCGTTTGGCGAGCTGACCGTTATCCCGCTGCGCGCCGGTGAAACACTGCGCTGGCGCCTGCTGGAGGAAAGCAAGTGAGTGAAGACCATTACGACGACGAACAAGAGCACGGCGGTGGTGGCTCGCGCCATCCGATGGCCGAGCGTTTTCGCGGCTATCTGCCGGTCGTCATCGACGTAGAAACCGGTGGTTTCAACTGCGCCACCGATGCCTTGCTGGAAATTGCCGCAACCACCATCGGCATGGACGAACAGGGCTTTGTGTACCCGGAGCACACCCATTTCTTTCGCGTCGAGCCGTTTGAAGGCGCCAATATCGAAGCCGCTGCCCTGGAATTCACCGGGATCAAGCTCGACCACCCACTGCGCATGGCGGTAAGTGAAGAAGCGGCGCTGACCGACATCTTCCGTGGCGTGCGCAAGGCATTGAAGGCCAATGGCTGCAAACGTGCGATCCTCGTCGGTCACAACAGCAGTTTCGACCTGGGCTTCCTGAACGCCGCCGTGGCGCGGTTGGACATGAAGCGCAACCCGTTTCATCCGTTCTCCAGTTTCGACACCGCAACGCTTGCAGGCCTGGCCTACGGTCAGACCGTTCTGGCCAAAGCCTGCCAGGCGGCCGGTATCGACTTTGACGGGCGTGAAGCCCACTCGGCCCGCTACGACACCGAGAAGACCGCCGAGCTGTTCTGCGGCATCGTCAACCGCTGGAAGCAGATGGGCGGCTGGGAAGACTTCAACGACTGAAGTCAAATCCCGCGCATAAAAAAACCGGCCTTTTCAGGCCGGTTTTTTTTACCGTGACGTTGGCTTACAGCTTGCCAGCGTTCTCGGTCAGGTAAGCCGCAACGCCTTCTGGCGAAGCGTTCATGCCTTTGTCGCCTTTTTTCCAGTTGGCAGGGCAGACTTCGCCGTGCTCTTCGTGGAATTGCAGCGCGTCGACCAGGCGGATCAGCTCTTCCATGTTACGGCCCAGCGGCAGGTCGTTGATGATCTGCGAGCGCACAACGCCCTTGTCGTCGATCAGGAACGCGCCACGGAACGCCACGCCGCCTTCGGACTCAACGTCGTAGGCCTTGGCGATGTCGTGCTTCATGTCGGCAGCCATGGTGTATTTGACTTTGCCAATGCCGCCGTCGTTGATGGCGGTGTTGCGCCAGGCGTTGTGGGTGAAATGGGAGTCGATGGAAACCGCGACCACTTCAACGTTGCGCGCCTTGAAATCGTCCATGCGGTGGTCCAGGGCGATCAGCTCCGAAGGGCAGACGAAGGTGAAGTCCAGCGGGTAGAAGAACACCAGGCCGTATTTGCCTTTGATGGCTTCAGACAGCTTGAAGCTGTCTACGATTTCGCCATTGCCGAGGACGGCTGGTACGTCGAAATCCGGGGCTTGTTTACCGACGAGTACGCTCATTGGATATCTCCTGATATAGGGGTGACGATTGAAGTAAAAGGACCGGTCGAATCTGCCTGTGGAAACAGACAAAAATATGACGCAATCACGCTTCGTGAAGACCGACCATCATACACCGAAAAAACCGTTCGTCAGCGCACGGGCAATTCCCCCCGGATTGCTACTGAAACTATTTTGACAATCATTCTCGTTAACATTAAGATCCATCGCACTTAAGCCATAAACCCGCGACGGTTCTCACTTATGTATGTCTGCCTCTGCACTGGCGTCACCGACGGACAAATCCGCGAAGCAATCTACGAAGGTTGCTGCAGCTATAAGGAAGTACGTGAAACCACCGGCGTTGCCAGCCAGTGTGGCAAATGTGCTTGCCTGGCCAAGCAAGTGGTACGGGAAACCCTGACGCAGCTGCAAACAGCCCAGGCCGCGCTCCCCTACCCAGCAGAATTTAAACACGCCTGAATAGGCATGTTTTGAAGAACCGGACCTAGTGTCCGGTTTTTTTATGCCATCAATTCAAATAGTTAGCGCCAAGACGCGGAACACAAACATTCTTATTCCGATTAATTTTCATTTATTATTCAATAACTTAGGTTTGACACTAGGATTTTCACCGCTCAGACTCCGCCCTATACACAGCTATTACAGGGCAGGACCCCAGTCATGAAAGGCGACATCTCAGTCATCCAGCAACTCAACAAAATCCTTGCCAATGAACTGGTCGCGATCAATCAGTACTTTCTGCATGCGCGCATGTACGACGATTGGGGCCTGGAAAAGCTCGGCAAGCGTGAATACAAAGAGTCGATCAAGGCCATGAAGGACGCCGACGCGCTGATCAAGCGCATCCTGTTCCTGGAAGGCCTGCCGAACGTACAGGACTTGGGCAAGCTGAACATCGGCGAGCACACCCAGGAAATGATCAGCAGCGACCTGGGCTTTGAGCGCAAGAGCCACAGCGATCTGAAAGCCGCTATCGCTCACTGCGAAACCAAGGGCGATTTCGGCAGCCGTGAACTGCTGGAAGATATCCTGGAAGATCAGGAAGAGCATATCGACTGGCTTGAAACCCAGTTGGGCCTGATCGACAAGGTCAGCCTGGAGAATTACCTGCAATCGCAGATGGGTGAATAACCCGTAGCGTTCAGGCACAAAAAAGCCCCGCTCTCACCAGAGAAGCGGGGCTTTTTATTGCTCGCCAATTAGGCGTCAGTCTTGACTGCTGCTTTTTGCGCTGCGTCTTTGATCAGCGCTTGCAGCGAACCATCAGCTGCCATTTCAGTGATGATGTCGCTACCGCCAACCAGCTCACCGGCTACCCACAACTGCGGGAAAGTCGGCCAGTTGGCGTACTTTGGCAGGTTGGCGCGGATCTCGGGGTTTTGCAGGATATCCACGTAAGCGAACTTCTCGCCACATGCCATGACTGCCTGGGACGCTTTCGCGGAGAAACCGCACTGAGGCGCGTTTGGAGCGCCTTTCATGTAAAGCAGAATGGTGTTGTTGGCAATCTGCTCTTTGATCGTTTCGATGATATCCATGGAACACCTCTGCAGGAACTTTGCGACTCACGGGTCGGCACGGTGGCGCATTGTAACGCAAAAATCCAGCAGGATGCTCAGGCCGCCGCCACCTTCACCGGTACGCCATTGAGCGCCGCATTACCCGACAACTCATCCAATTGCCGCTCGTCGGTCAAGTCATTGGCACTCGCCCCCGGCTGGCTGCTCGCGATGCTCATCTGCACGCCAGGACGACCGTGGCCCCAGCCGTGAGGCAGGCTGACCACACCCGGCATCATGTCCGTGCTGGCCGCTACTTCCACCTCGACCATACCGATACGCGAACTCACCCGCACCCGCTGGCCATCGCTCAACTGACGGCTAGCCAGATCATCGGGGTGCATCAGCAGTTGATGGCGTGGCTTACCCTTCACCAGCCGGTGATAGTTATGCATCCAGGAATTATTGCTGCGCACATGCCGCCTGCCAATCAATAGCAGTTCGTCGGCCACCGGCACCGGCTGCGCGGTGAAACGCGCCAGGTCTGCCAGGATCACGGCCGGTGCCGCTTGCACCTTGCCATCCGCGGTTTTCAAACGTGCCCCGAGGTTGGGCTTGAGCGGCCCCAGGTCCACGCCATGGGGATGATCCGCCAGCATGGCCACCGACAGTTTATGACTGGATGCGTCACCATAGGCACCCGCACGCAGGCCGAAGTCGATCATCTGTGCCGGTGGCAGGGTGGGCTTGAGCACCGCGCCAGTGTGCGCCGCAAACGCCTTGGCCAAGCCGACAAAAATCTCCCAGTCATGCAACGCCCCCTCAGGCTTGGGCAGGATGGCACGATTGAAACGCGTGACATTGCGCACCGCAAACAGATTGAAGGTGGTGTCGTAGTGATCGTTTTCCAGCGCCGAGGTGGAGGGCAAGATCAGGTCGGCATAACGCGTGGTCTCGTTGATATACAGGTCGATGCTGACCATGAATTCCAACCCGTCCAGTGCTTGCTCCAATTGGCGACCGTTAGGTGTGGACAGCACCGGGTTGCCGGCCACCGTCACGAGGGCGCGGATCTGCCCTTCACCCTCGGTCAGCATTTCTTCGGCCAGCGCCGACACCGGCAGTTCTCCACCGTACTCCGGGCGTCCGGACACGCGGCTCTGCCAGCGGTTGAAATGGCCGCCGCTGGTGGAGGCCACCAGGTCCACCGCGGGGCTGGTGCAGAGCGCGCCGCCGACGCGGTCCAGATTGCCGGTCACCAGGTTGATCAGTTGCACCAGCCAATGGCACAGCGTGCCAAACGCCTGGGTCGAGACCCCCATGCGGCCATAACAAACGGCCTTGTCAGCGCCGGCGAAGTCCCTGGCCAACTGGCGGATCTGCTCGGCAGGCACCGCACACTGGCGGCTCATGGCCTCGGCATCGAAGCCGGCAATCGCCTTGCGTACATCATCCAGGCCTTCCACCGGCAAATGGCTGTCGCGTGTCAGCCCTTCTGTGAACAACGTGTTGAGCACCCCAAACAACAACGCCGCATCGCCGCCGGGGCGTACGAACACGTGCTGGTCGGCGATGGCTGCCGTCTCGCTGCGCCGCGGGTCGACCACCACCACTTTTCCACCCCGCGCCTGGATGGCCTTGAGGCGTTTTTCCACATCGGGCACGGTCATGATGCTGCCATTGGAGGCCAGCGGGTTGCCGCCGAGGATCAACATGAAGTCGGTCTGGTCGATGTCGGGGATGGGCAACAACAGGCCGTGGCCGTACATCAGGTGGCTGGTGAGGTGATGAGGCAACTGGTCTACCGAGGTCGCGGAAAAGCGATTGCGCGTCTTCAACAGCCCTAGAAAGTAGTTGCTGTGGGTCATCAACCCATAGTTATGCACGCTTGGGTTGCCCTGATACACCGCCACCGCGTTCTGCCCATGCCGCGCCTGGATACCCGCAAGCCGCTCGGCCACCAGGGCAAAGGCTTCATCCCAGCCAATCGGCTGCCATTCGCTGCCCACCCGCCGCATGGGTTGGTGCAGGCGGTCCGGGTCATTCTGGATGTCCTGCAGGGCCACGGCTTTGGGGCAGATGTGGCCGCGACTGAAACTGTCCAGAGGGTCGCCCTTGATCGAGGTGATCGCCAGGCGACCGTCTTCGCCTTGGGTGGTTTCCAGGGTGAGGCCGCAGATGGCTTCGCACAGGTGGCAGGCACGGTGGTGGAGAGTCTTGGTCATGGCCAGTCTCTTTTATAGGGGCTTTGGCTCAACTATGGGCCGCGACCACTTGGGGCGCCAGCAACCTTCGCGTTGTGAATCGACAGGCATAGGCCAGGGCATGGCTAAGCATGAGCAAATGTTTCAGAAACCTTGCCAGCAGGCGCTGAAACCGACGCGGCCTGGCCCAAGCCCGCCCCCGCGCATTGCAAAAGGCCTGGACGCCAGTGTACAAATGGCTCGCTGCTGTCAGGAAATCGTCTTCAAACGCGCGCCAGCGCCCTGCTTGAACATCCCTAAAGCCGTAGCCCTATTGGTAAAACGCGACATTTAATGTCAATATCGCGTCTTCCCCTATTTCGTCGCCCCGTGCGGCTTTCGCCGCAGGTCTCGCCCGTTGTCGCAATAAACAAGGCTTTGAGTATCTGCGGTCTGTTGCAAAAGGTAGTTAATGATGAGCGCAAGGCACTTTCTCTCCCTGATGGATTGCACGCCCGAAGAGCTGGTCAGCGTGATCCGTCGCGGCATTGAGCTTAAAGACCTGCGTAACCGCGGTGTACTGTTTGAGCCGTTGAAAAACCGGGTGCTCGGGATGATTTTCGAAAAGTCCTCGACGCGCACACGCCTGTCGTTCGAAGCCGGCATGATCCAGCTGGGTGGCCAGGCCATCTTCCTGTCACCGCGCGACACCCAGTTGGGCCGTGGTGAGCCGATCAGCGATTGCGCCATCGTGATGTCGCGCATGCTCGATGCCGTGATGATCCGTACCTTCGCCCACAGCACCTTGACCGAATTTGCCGCCAACTCCCGTGTGCCCGTGATCAACGGCCTGTCCGATGACCTGCATCCCTGCCAGTTGCTGGCCGACATGCAAACCTTCCTCGAACACCGTGGCTCGATCCAAGGCAAGACCGTGGCCTGGATCGGCGACGGCAACAATATGTGCAACAGCTATATAGAAGCGGCGATCCAGTTCGACTTCCACCTGCGTATCGCCTGCCCTGAAGGCTACGAGCCCAGCGCCGAGTTCATGGCCAAGGCCGATGGCCGTGTGCAACTGCTGCGCGATCCAAAAGACGCAGTGGTCGGCGCGCACCTGGTCAGCACAGACGTCTGGACCTCCATGGGCCAGGAAGACGAAACCGCCAAGCGCCTGGCCCGGTTCGCGCCGTTCCAGGTGACTCGCGCGTTGCTCGACCTGGCCGCGCCGGACGTGCTGTTCATGCACTGCCTACCCGCCCACCGGGGCGAAGAAATCAGCCAGGACCTGCTCGACGATCCGCGCTCAGTCGCGTGGGATCAGGCCGAGAACCGCCTGCATGCGCAAAAAGCCTTGCTCGAATTCCTCGTCCCGCCGTCGTACCACCACGCATGAGCCAGCCATTACTGCTGAACCTGCGCAATCTGGCATGCGGCTATCAAGACCAGCGGGTGGTGCAGAACCTCAACCTGCACCTCAACGCCGGTGATATCGGTTGCCTGCTCGGCTCTTCGGGCTGCGGCAAGACCACTACCCTGCGCGCGATCGCAGGCTTTGAGCCGGTGCATGAAGGCGAAATCAGCCTGGCGGGCGACGTCATCTCCCGCGCCGGTTTCACCCTCGCGCCGGAGAAGCGTCGCATCGGCATGGTGTTCCAGGACTACGCATTGTTCCCGCACCTGAGCGTGGCTGACAACATCGCCTTTGGCATTCGCAAACACCCGCAAAAAGAGCGCGTGGTCGCCGAGTTGCTGGAACTGGTCAACTTGAAGAACCTGGGCAAGCGCTTCCCCCATGAGCTTTCCGGTGGCCAGCAACAACGCGTCGCCCTCGCCCGCGCCCTGGCGCCGGAGCCGCAACTGCTGTTGCTGGATGAACCCTTTTCCAACCTCGATGGGGAACTGCGCCGCAAGCTCAGCCATGAAGTGCGCGACATCCTCAAGGCTCGCGGCACCAGCGCGATCCTGGTAACCCATGATCAGGAAGAGGCCTTCGCCGTCAGCGACCACGTCGGAGTCTTCAAGGAAGGCCGCCTAGAGCAGTGGGACACGCCCTACAACCTCTATCACGAACCGCAGACGCCTTACGTCGCCAGTTTCATCGGCCAGGGGTATTTCATCCGTGGTCGGCTGAACTCGCCCGAATCGGTCAGCACTGAACTGGGCGACCTGCGCGGCAACCGTGCCTACACTTTGCCGACCGGCGCTGCGGTGGACGTGCTGCTGCGCCCGGACGACATCGTGTATGCGCCGGACAGCGCGTTGAAAGCCCGGATCGTCGGCAAGACCTTCCTCGGTGCCTCAACGCTGTACCGGTTACAGCTGCCGACCGGCGCGCAATTAGAGTCGATTTTCCCCAGCCATGCCGATCACCAAGTGGGCGCAGAGGTGGGGATCCGTGTGGCGGCTGAACATTTGGTGGTGTTCCAGGCATCCGGCAGCACAGCGGCGCAGATTCCCGCTGTTGAGTCAGGCGTGCGTCGCCACAGCGTCGCTCACTGACGAAACCGGATCAAACTGTGGGAGCTGGCTTGCCTGCGATACAGACAACTCGGGTTATCTGTTACACCGCGTTGATGCTATCGCAGGCAAGCCAGCTTCCACATTTGATCCTCATAGACTTCAAAGATGATTATCAGGCCCGCCCGATCGGTGCGAATTTGGCCTGGGTGTGTTCTGCCAGCACCGCCGCTGGCAATTCAACTTCCAGGCCTCTTCTGCCCGCGCTGACAAAAATCGTTGCAAAGGGTTGCGCCGTTTCATCGATAAACGTGCGCAGGCGCTTTTTCTGCCCCAACGGACTGATGCCGCCCAACAGATAACCCGTGGAGCGCTGCGCCGCTGCCGGGTCAGCCATTTCGACTTTCTTCACACCCGCAGCGTGAGCCAGGGCTTTCAAGTCCAGACTTCCGACGACCGGCACCACCGCCACCAACAATTCACCCTTCTCACTGCTCGCCAGCAGCGTCTTGAACACCTGGGCCGGGTCCAGGCTCAATTTCTCCGCGGCCTCCAGCCCATACGAGGCTGCCTTGGGATCATGTTCATAACTATGCACACGATGTTCGGCGCGAACTTTTTTCAACAGGTCCAATGCAGGGGTCATAGCGGCTCCGGGCGGGCAAACTGATGGCCAATTCTAGGCCAAGCCTACCTAAAACGCTCTAGCACAGACCTATTACCGCTTAAGCAACGCGCCTTGGCCATGATCATTCATCACACCAATAGTTCGGAAATGACCAATGGTTCACTTTCGACCTTTGACAGCGGTCATTCTTGTCTATATTTTTTCGTTTCCGAATACCGTAGGAATAATCCTCTGGTACTCCGCAGTAAGCCGCGATCCAGGATGGGGATCCTTCTCGTGGTGAATATCGCGCAACTGCCCGTTGAGGCCGTGCGCAAGACAAGAACAACAATTGAGGTTTTCCATGACAACTGCTCTTCAACAGCCTTCACTTTCGAGCCAATGCATGGCCGAATTCCTGGGCACCGCGCTGCTGATCTTCTTCGGTACAGGATGCGTCGCCGCGCTCAAGGTCGCGGGTGCGAGCTTTGGCTTGTGGGAAATCAGTATCATCTGGGGGGTCGGTGTGAGCATGGCGATCTACCTGAGTGCCGGTATTTCCGGGGCTCACCTCAACCCAGCGGTCAGTATCGCCCTGTGCATCTTTGCCGATTTTGAAAAGCGCAAGCTGCCCTTCTATATTCTTGCCCAGGTGGCCGGCGCCTTTTGCTCCGCCGCCCTGGTGTACACGCTCTACAGCAATCTGTTTTTCGATTACGAACAAACCCACCACATGGTCCGCGGCTCCCAAGCCAGCCTGGAATTGGCCTCGGTGTTCTCCACCTATCCTCATGCGCTGCTGAGCACGGCCCAGGCATTCCTGGTGGAAATGGTCATCACCGCCATCCTGATGGGCGTGATCATGGCCCTCACCGACGATAACAACGGCCTGCCACGCGGCCCCCTGGCCCCCCTGCTGATCGGTTTGCTGATCGCGGTGATTGGTAGCGCCATGGGCCCCCTGACCGGCTTTGCGATGAACCCGGCACGGGATTTCGGCCCCAAGCTGATGACCTTTTTCGCCGGTTGGGGTGAAATGGCCTTTACTGGCGGTCGAGATATTCCTTACTTCCTGGTGCCGATTTTCGCCCCGATTGTCGGCGCATGCCTGGGTGCTGCGGCCTATCGCGGGCTGATTGCCCGCCATCTGCCGAGCGCAGCACCGGCTATCGCTGAAGAAACACCTGACACGGCTGTCAACGGCAAGACTCGTATTTCCTGAAAGCGCCAGCCTGGTCCCCTGCCCTTCGCGGCCCAGGCTGATTTCTGACTTCCTTATTTCGTCCAAGGCAATTGACATGACCGACCTTCAGAATAAGAACTACATCATTGCCCTTGATCAGGGCACCACCAGTTCCCGGGCGATCATCTTCGATCGTGACGCCAACGTGGTGTGTACCGCCCAGCGTGAATTCGTCCAGCACTACCCGCAGGCGGGCTGGGTTGAACATGACCCGATGGAAATCTTCGCCACCCAGAGCGCGGTGATGGTTGAGGCGCTGGCCCAGGCCGGCCTGCACCATGACCAGGTGGCCGCCATCGGTATCACCAACCAGCGTGAAACCACGGTGGTCTGGGACAAGATCACCGGCCGCCCGATCTACAACGCTATTGTCTGGCAGTGCCGCCGCAGTACCGAGATCTGCCAGCAGCTCAAGCGCGACGGCCATGAGCAATACATCAGCGACACCACGGGCCTTGTGACCGACCCGTACTTCTCCGGCACCAAGCTCAAATGGATCCTCGACAACGTCGAAGGCAGCCGCGAACGTGCGCGCAATGGCGAACTGCTGTTCGGCACTGTCGACAGCTGGCTGATCTGGAAATTTACCGGCGGCAAGACCCACGTCACCGACTACACCAATGCGTCGCGCACCATGCTCTTCAACATCCACACACTGGAGTGGGATGCGAAGATGCTGGAGATTCTCGACATCCCGCGAGAAATGCTCCCTGAAGTGAAGTCATCGTCGCAAATCTATGGCCGTACCAAGAGCGGCATCGCTATCGGTGGCATTGCCGGCGACCAGCAAGCGGCCCTGTTTGGCCAGATGTGCGTGGAAGCGGGCCAGGCCAAGAACACCTACGGCACCGGCTGCTTCCTGCTGATGAACACCGGCGACAAGGCGGTGAAATCCAAACACGGCATGCTCACCACCATTGCCTGCGGCCCGCGCGGTGAGGTTGCCTATGCCCTGGAAGGCGCGGTCTTCAACGGCGGCTCCACCGTGCAATGGCTGCGTGACGAGCTGAAGATCATCAACGATGCCCACGACACCGAATACTTTGCCGGCAAGGTCAAAGACAGCAACGGCGTGTACCTGGTACCCGCCTTCACCGGCCTCGGCGCGCCCTACTGGGACCCGTATGCCCGTGGCGCACTGTTCGGCCTGACCCGTGGCGTACGCGTAGACCACATTATTCGCGCAGCCCTGGAGTCGATTGCCTATCAGACCCGCGACGTCCTCGACGCCATGCAACAGGACTCGGGCGAACGCCTCAAGGCCCTGCGCGTGGACGGCGGCGCGGTTGCCAACAACTTCCTGATGCAATTCCAGGCCGACATCCTCGGCACCCAGGTAGAACGCCCGCAAATGCGTGAGACCACTGCCTTGGGCGCAGCCTACCTGGCCGGCCTGGCGTGTGGCTTCTGGGGCAGCCTGGACGAGTTGCGCGGCAAAGCAGTGATCGAGCGCGAGTTCGAACCACAGCTGGATGAAGCGGCCAAAGAAAAGCTCTATGCCGGCTGGCAAAAAGCCGTGAGCCGCACCCGTGACTGGGAACCGCACGAAGGCGCCGAATAAGCCAAGCGCTGGCTTACGGTAGGTTGTAACTGGCAGGGAGCGGATTCCTGCGTCATCATGGGCCACTTTTGTATGGCAGCCCAAAGGACGCCCCATGAATCTGCCTCCCCGCCAACAACAAATCCTCGAACTGGTCCGCGAACGCGGCTACGTCAGTATCGAGGAAATGGCGCAGCTATTCGTTGTCACCCCGCAAACCATCCGCCGCGATATCAACCAGCTGGCGGACGCCAACCTGTTGCGCCGCTACCACGGCGGCGCAGCCTATGACTCCAGTGTCGAGAATACCGCGTACGCCATGCGTGCCGACCAGATGCGCGACGAGAAGCAACGCATCGGTGAAGCCATCGCCGCGCAGATTCCCGATCATGCCTCGCTGTTCATCAACATTGGCACCACCACCGAATCCATCGCCCGTGCGCTGCTCAATCACAACCACCTGAAAATCATCACCAACAACCTCAACGTTGCCACCATGCTCAGCGCCAAGGACGACTTCGATGTGTTGCTCACCGGCGGCAATGTACGCCGTGACGGTGGCGTGGTGGGCCAGGCCAGTGTCGACTTCATCAACCAGTTCAAGGTCGACTTTGCCCTGGTGGGCATCAGCGGGATCGACGAGGACGGCAGCCTGCTGGACTTCGATTACCAAGAAGTGCGGGTTTCCCAGGCCATCATCGCCAATGCGCGGCAAGTGATTCTGGCGGCAGACTCCAGCAAATTCGGGCGCAATGCCATGATTCGCCTGGGGCCGATCAGCCTGGTGGACTGCCTGGTGACTGACCAGCAGCCGGTGCCGGCCTTGGTGCAAGTGCTGAATGAGCACAAGGTGCGGCTGGAAGTCGTTTAGCGCCTGTTCAGGCGTCATCGCGGGCAAGCCCGACTCCCACAGTTTGAAATGCGATTAAATGTGGGAGCCGGGCTTGCCCGCGATGACGGCCTCACTCACACCCATACATTCACCTTTGTTCATAATTCTTCCTTTCTCCGCCCTTCGATGAGTTTTTTCAATCGAAGTCGGGTGGCTGTGCCCGCAATTATCAGCTACCATTTTCGCAAATGAACATTAATGTTCGAATTCCAAGACGAAAAGATCGCGAGGCCAGCCGATGAACCCTTCCACCTTGCCTGCTCCACCGCTTGCCGAAGTCTATGACGTTGCCGTAATTGGTGGCGGGATCAATGGCGTCGGGATTGCAGCAGACGCAGCCGGTCGCGGTTTGTCGGTATTCCTTTGCGAAAAGGATGACTTGGCCAGCCACACCTCATCGGCCAGCAGTAAGCTGATCCACGGCGGCCTGCGTTACCTGGAACACTACGAATTCCGCTTGGTGCGCGAAGCCCTGGCCGAACGTGAGGTGCTGCTAGGCAAAGCTCCACACATCGTCAAGCAAATGCGCTTCGTGCTGCCGCACCGCCCGCACCTGCGCCCGGCGTGGATGATTCGCGCTGGCTTGTTCCTGTATGACCACTTGGGCAAGCGCGAAAAACTGGCAGGCTCCAAAAGCCTCAAATTCGGTGCCGACAGCCCGCTGAAAAGTGAAATTACCCGAGGCTTCGAATACTCCGACTGCTGGGTCGATGACGCTCGCCTGGTCGTGCTCAACGCCATGGCGGCCCGCGAGAAAGGCGCGCACATCCACACGCAGACCCGTTGCGTCAGCGCCCATCGCAGTAACGGCCTGTGGGAAATGAACATGGAGCGTGCCGACGGCAGCCTGTTCTCGATCCGCGCCCGCGCCCTGGTGAATGCTGCCGGCCCTTGGGTGGCCAAATTCATCAAGGACGACCTGAAGCTGGATTCGCCCTACGGCATCCGCCTGATTCAAGGCAGCCACCTGATCGTGCCGCGCCTGTACGAAGGCGCCCACGCGCACATCCTGCAGAACGAAGACCAGCGCATCGTCTTCACCATTCCGTACCTGAACCACTTGACGATCATCGGCACCACCGACCGCGAATACACCGGCGACCCGGCTGCAGTGGCGATCACCGAAGGCGAAACCGACTACATGCTCAAAGTGGTCAACGCGCACTTCAAGAAACAACTGAGCCGTGACGATATCGTCCACACTTACTCCGGCGTGCGCCCGCTGTGCAACGACGAGTCCGACAACCCATCGGCCATCACGCGCGATTACACCCTGGCCTTGTCCGGCGGCACCGGCGAAGCGCCGATCCTGTCGGTATTCGGCGGCAAGCTGACCACCTATCGCAAACTGGCCGAGTCGGCCATGGCCCAACTGGCGCCGTACTTCACCCAGATGCGCCCTAGCTGGACCGCCACGGCCAGCCTGCCCGGCGGTGAAGACATGACCACCCCTGAAGCCCTGGCCGACGCCATCCGCGCCAAGTTCGACTGGGTACCGAGCGAGATCGCCCGCCGCTGGTCCACCACTTACGGCAGCCGCACCTGGCGCTTGCTGGAGGGCGTGCAAACGCTCGCCGATCTGGGTGACCACCTGGGTGGCGGTCTGTATAGCCGCGAAGTCGACTATCTGTGCGCCGAAGAGTGGGTGACGCAACCGCAGGACGTGCTGTGGCGCCGTACCAAGCTTGGCCTGTTCACCACCGAGCAGGAGCAGGAAAACCTGCAACGCTATTTGTCCAAGGTCGAGCAGAACCGCAGCAAGATCGAAGCGGCCTGACCGCCTGACTGTAGGAGCGAGCTTGCTCGCGAAAAACTAGAGAGCGCCGCGTTTATTCAGCATAAACGCGGCGTTTTTGCGTTTTTCGCGAGCAAGCTCGCTCCTACAGACTATTCGGTTTTCCGAACGTGCCCCTCAACTCTATTCGGTTTGCCGGATCAAAGACCGAAAATATCACCGAAACAAAAAGTTAATTTCCATATAAATCATGCAGTTATCCTTTTATTTTCGGTATGGCACGACTCATGCTCTACACTCTTCAACGATTGCCTGAGGCGCCTTAGGAGCCGTCACGGGCAGTTGCTGTACAAGAGAGCCGTTCAGCTGGCTTCATAAAAAAAACAAATGTCGAGGAAGTATTGATGCGCATCGTTCCCCATATCCTGGGCGCAGCTATCGCTGCTGCTCTGATCAGCACTCCAGTTTTTGCCGCCGAACTCACCGGCACACTGAAGAAAATCAACGACTCCGGCACCATCACTCTCGCTCACCGCGACAGCTCCATTCCGTTTTCCTACATCGCGGATGGTTCGGGCAAACCCGTGGGCTACTCCCACGACATCCAGTTGGCCGTTGTCGAGCAACTGAAAAAAGACCTGAACAAACCCGACCTCAAAGCCAAGTACAACCTGGTGACCTCGCAAACCCGTATCCCGTTGATCCAGAACGGCACCGCGGATCTGGAGTGCGGCTCCACCACCAATAACGCCGAACGCGCCCAGCAAGTTGACTTCACCGTCAACATCTTCGAAATCGGCACCCGCCTGCTGGTCAAGAAAGACAAGGAAGGCAAGCCGTCCTACGCTGACTTTGCCGACCTGAAAGGCAAAAACGTCGTGACCACCGCCGGCACCACGTCCGAGCGCATCATCAAGGCGATGAACGCCGACAAGCAAATGGGCATGAACGTTATCTCCGCCAAAGACCACGGCGAATCCTTCCAGATGCTCGAAAGCGGCCGTGCCGTTGCATTCATGATGGACGACGCCCTGCTGGCCGGTGAAGAAGCCAAGGCCAAGAAGCCCGATGACTGGGTTATCACCGGCACTCCGCAGTCATTCGAAGCCTATGCATGCATGGTTCGCAAAGGCGACCCGGACTTCAAGAAAGCCGTGGATGACGCCATTGTCGCCCTGTACAAGTCCGGCGAGATCAACAAGATCTACGCCAAATGGTTCGAAAGCCCGATCCCACCGAAAGGCCTGAACCTGAACTTCCCGATGAGCGACAAGGTCAAGGAGCTGATCGCTAACCCTAGCGACAAACCAGCGCCAGAAGTAAAAATCTGATACCTGACTAAGCTTATGTCCTGAGGGAGCCAACCCTCCCTCAGGCGTCTGTAATTACCTGCTGGTTTTAACTTGGAACACTCGACCTGGCGGTTTTCGAGCCGATCGTGTGTGCCTGGCGTTCAACGTCAGGCGGGAACGGATCTTCCCCAAGCGGGTGCTTGTACATCGATCGATCTCGAGGGGAGACCCTAATGAATTACAACTGGGACTGGGGCGTGTTCTTCAAGTCCACCGGCGTGGGCAGCGAGACTTATCTCGACTGGTACCTCTCCGGGCTGGGCTGGACCATCGCCATCGCTGTCGTGGCATGGATTATCGCCTTGCTGCTGGGCTCCATTCTGGGGGTCATGCGCACGGTGCCAAACCGCCTCGTATCGGGCATCGCGACCTGCTACGTAGAACTGTTTCGTAACGTGCCGCTGCTGGTTCAGCTGTTCATCTGGTACTTCCTGGTACCGGACATGCTGCCGCAGAACCTGCAGGACTGGTACAAACAAGACCTGAACCCGACCACCTCGGCCTACCTGAGTGTCGTAGTGTGCCTGGGCCTGTTCACCGCCGCCCGTGTGTGCGAGCAAGTGCGTACCGGTATCCAGGCGCTGCCACGCGGCCAGGAATCCGCGGCGCGCGCCATGGGCTTCAAGCTGCCGCAGATCTACTGGAACGTGCTGCTGCCCCAGGCTTACCGCATCATCATTCCGCCGCTTACCTCGGAATTCCTCAACGTGTTCAAGAACTCCTCCGTGGCGTCCTTGATCGGCTTGATGGAACTGCTGGCGCAAACCAAACAGACCGCCGAGTTCTCGGCCAACCTGTTTGAAGCCTTCACCCTGGCCACGCTTATCTACTTCACCCTGAACATGAGCCTGATGCTGCTGATGCGCGTGGTCGAGAAGAAAGTCGCAGTGCCCGGCCTGATCTCCGTGGGGGGCAAATAATGGACTTCGATTTCAGCGGCATCATCCCCGCCATCCCGGGCCTGTGGAACGGCATGGTCATGACCTTGAAGCTGATGGTCATGGGTGTGGTCGGCGGCATCATCATCGGGACCATTCTGGCCCTGATGCGCTTGTCGTCCAATAAACTGCTGTCCCGCGTGGCCGGCGCCTATGTGAACTACTTCCGCTCGATCCCGCTGCTGCTGGTGATCACCTGGTTTTACCTGGCGGTGCCGTTCGTGCTGCGCTGGATCACCGGCGAAGACACCCCGATCGGCGCGTTCACCTCCTGCGTCGTGGCGTTCATGATGTTCGAGGCTGCGTACTTCTGCGAAATCGTACGAGCCGGCGTGCAGTCGATTCCCAAGGGCCAGATGGCGGCGGCACAAGCCATGGGCATGACCTACGGCCAGACCATGCGCCTGATCATCCTGCCCCAGGCGTTCCGCAAGATGACGCCGTTGCTGCTGCAACAGTCGATCATCCTGTTCCAGGACACCTCCCTGGTCTACACCGTGGGCCTGGTGGACTTCCTCAACTCCGCCCGCTCCAACGGCGACATCATCGGCCGCTCCAACGAGTTCCTGATTTTTGCCGGTGTCGTCTACTTCATCATCAGCTTTTCCGCCTCGCTGCTGGTCAAGCGTCTGCAAAAAAGGTTTGCCGTATGATCTCTATCAAGAACATCAACAAGTGGTATGGCGACTTCCAGGTGCTGACCGATTGCAGCACTGAGGTTAAAAAAGGCGAAGTGATCGTGGTGTGCGGGCCGTCCGGCTCGGGCAAATCCACCCTGATCAAATGCGTGAACGCGCTGGAACCGTTCCAGAAAGGCGACATTGTCGTCGACGGCACCTCCATCGCCGACCCGAAGACCAACCTGCCAAAACTGCGTTCGCGCGTGGGCATGGTGTTTCAGCACTTCGAGCTGTTCCCGCACCTGACCATCACCGAAAACCTGACCATCGCGCAGATCAAGGTTTTGGGCCGCAGCAAGGAAGAAGCCACCAAGAAGGGCCTGCAACTGCTCGACCGCGTGGGCTTGTCGGCTCACGCCCACAAGCATCCTGGCCAGCTCTCCGGCGGCCAGCAACAACGTGTGGCGATTGCCCGCGCCCTGGCCATGGACCCGATCGTCATGCTGTTCGACGAACCGACCTCGGCGCTGGACCCGGAAATGGTCAACGAAGTGCTCGACGTGATGGTGCAACTGGCCCACGAAGGCATGACCATGATGTGTGTGACCCACGAAATGGGCTTTGCGCGCAAAGTGGCCGACCGCGTGATCTTCATGGACGCCGGCAAGATCATCGAAGACTGCCCGAAGGAAGAGTTCTTCGGCGACATCAGCGCACGCTCCGAGCGTGCGCAGCACTTCCTCGAGAAAATCCTGCAGCACTAAAAGCAACACCGTTCGTCCTGTAGGAGCCGGGCTTGTGTGGGAGCTGGCTTGCCTGCGATGGCATCGCCTCGGTGCAACTGTTACACCGAGGCGCCTGCATCGCGGGCAAGCCGACTCCCACACAAGCCCGCTCTTACACTGGCGAGAAGTAGCTGACCCAAGGCATCTGTGATGAAATGCGACCCCAATCAATATCGCGCCGCGCCGCCATCACTTGCCGTGAAGCCTCGTCTGATACGCCAACTGTTCCTGCCGCCGTTGATCATCGCCCTGATGGTCGGCCTGGGTTATATCGGCTTCTGGGTCAGTGACTACTACGGCATCCGCACCCTCAGCGACAACGGCGAACGCCAGTTGGAGCTGCACGCCCGCACCGTCGAAAGCGAACTGAGCAAGTACACCTACCTGCCCAGCCTGCTGGAACTGGAGTCCAGTGTTTCCCAACTGCTCGCCGACCCGAACCAGGAAACCCGCAAGACGGTCAACGACTACCTCGAAGGCCTGAACCGCCGCAGTCGCAGCCGCGCCATCTACGTGATGGACACCACCGGCCGCGTGCTGGCCACCAGTAACTGGCGCGATGCCGACAGTTACCAAGGTGAGGACCTGTCCTTTCGCGCCTATTTCCAGAACGCCGTACGCGGCCAGCCCGGTCGTTTCTACGGCATCGGCAGCACCAACGGCGAACCCGGCTATTACCTGGCCCATGGCCTGGAAGAGCACGGCAAGATCATCGGCGTCGCTGTGGTCAAGGTACGCCTCGAAGCGCTAGAAGAGCGCTGGCAACGTGCGCGCCTCGAAGCTTTCGTGAGCGATGAGAACGGCATCATTATTCTTTCCAGCGACCCGGCGCGTCGCCTCAAGGCCGTACGCCCGCTGAGCGATGACACCAAGGACCGCCTGGCCCACAGCCTGCAATATTACTGGGCGACGCTCAATGAACTGCAACCCCTGGCCCGTGAGCGCCTGAACGAAGGCACCGAGAAACTGACCTTCCCGGCCAACACCGAAGTGGTCAACGACCAGCACGCGGTCAGCTACCTGGCGCAGACCCGCCCGCTGAACGACACGCCGTGGAACTTCACCCTGCTCACCCCGCTCAACGACCTGCGCCGCGCCGCGATCAACCAGGGCATCCTGGTGGCCGTCGCCTTCGGCCTGGTCGCCTTCCTGCTGATTGCCTGGAACGAGCGACGCAAGGTCATCGCTACCCGCCTCGCCGCACGGGAAGCCTTGCAGGAAGCCAACAGCCAGCTTGAGCGTCGGATTGCCGAACGCACCGCCGACCTGCGCGCCAGCAACGAACGGCTCAAGGGCCAGATTCGCGAACGACGCCAGGCCGAAGAAACCTTGCGCCGCGCCCAAGACGAACTGGTACAGGCCGGCAAACTCGCGGCCATCGGCCAGATGTCCACCAGCATCGCCCACGAACTGAACCAGCCGCTGGCGGCCTTGCGCACGCTGTCGGGCAACACCGTACGCTTCCTTGAGCGCGGCGCCCTGGACACCGCCAGCACCAACCTCAAGACCATCAACGAACTGATCGACCGCATGGGCCGGATCACCGCCAGTCTGCGCTCCTTTGCTCGGCGCGGCGACGACCAGGGCGAAGCCAGCCTCGGCAAGGCCGTGGACGCCGCGTTCCAGGTGCTCGGCGCGCGCCTGGACAGCCTGCCGTTGACCGTGCACCGTGACTTTGCCAACGCCCAATTGCAGATCGACCAGACCCGCCTGGAGCAGATCCTGGTCAACCTGATCGGTAACGCGCTCGATGCCATGCAAGCCCAAGCGGTGCCGCAACTGTGGCTGGAAGGCCAGAGCGGCGATGGCAAATACCGCCTGTTGGTGCGTGATAATGGCCACGGCATCGACCCCGAGGCGCGCAAGCATTTGTTCGAACCCTTTTTTACCACCAAGCCCGGCGAACAAGGCCTGGGCCTGGGCCTGACCCTTTCCGCAAGCCTCGCGGCCGCTACCGGCGGTAGCCTTGCCGTGGAACATCCGGCCAATGGTGGTACCGCCTTTGTCCTTAACCTGCCATTGGTGGGCGCTCAACGAGCTGAGTCGACATGAATACACAAGCCCAAGACCTTACCGTCCTGATCGTCGAAGACGACCCCCACGTACTGCTCGGTTGCCAGCAAGCACTGGCGCTCGAAGACATCACCAGCGTCGGCGTGGGCAGCGCCGAAGAAGCGCTCAAGCGCATCGGCGAGAACTTCGCTGGCATCGTCATCAGCGATATCCGCCTGCCGGGCATCGATGGCCTGGAACTGCTGACCCGCCTCAAGGCCATGGATAAAAGCCTGCCGGTGGTGTTGATCACTGGGCATGGCGATATCTCCATGGCGGTGGGCGCCATGCGTAACGGCGCCTACGACTTCATGGAGAAACCCTTCTCGCCCGAACGCCTGGTGGACGTGGCACGCCGCGCCCTGGAACAGCGCGGCCTGGCGCGGGAAGTCTGGTCGTTACGCCGGCAACTGGCCGAGCGCGACTCGCTGGAAGGCCGCATCATCGGCCGCTCGCCGGCGATGCAAAACCTGCGTGAACTGATCGCCAACGTCGCCGACACCTCGGCCAACGTGTTGATCGAAGGCGAAACCGGCACCGGCAAGGAACTGGTCGCGCGCTGCCTGCATGATTTCAGCCGACGCCATACCCACCAGTTCGTTGCGCTCAACTGCGGTGGCCTGCCGGAGAACCTCTTCGAAAGCGAGATTTTCGGCCACGAGGCCAACGCCTTCACCGGCGCCGGTAAACGTCGCATCGGCAAGATCGAGCATGCCCATCAAGGCACGCTGTTCCTCGATGAAGTAGAGAGCATGCCGATCAACCTGCAGATCAAATTGCTGCGGGTGCTGCAAGAACGTACGTTGGAACGCCTGGGTTCGAACCAGAGCGTGGCAGTGGATTGTCGGGTAATCGCTGCCACCAAGTCCGACCTCGACGAGTTGAGCCGCGCCAGCCAGTTCCGCAGCGACCTGTACTACCGCCTCAATGTCGTCACCCTGGAACTGCCGCCTTTGCGCGAGCGGCGCGAAGACATCCTGCAACTGTTCGAACACTTCCTGCAGCAATCGTCGCTACGCTTCGACCGCGCCGTTCCGGAGCTGGACAACCAGACCCTGTCCAGCCTGATGAGCCACGACTGGCCGGGCAATGTGCGTGAGTTGCGCAACGTCGCCGAACGCTTCGCCCTGGGCTTGCCCGCCTTCAAGAAAAGCGGCGCCGGCAGCGGCAACCAAGGGGTTGCCTTTACCGAGGCGGTGGAAGCCTTTGAGCGCAACCTGCTCAACGATGCCCTGCAACGCAGCGGCGGGAACCTGACCCAGGCCAGCCAGGAACTGGGGATGGCCAAGACCACCCTGTTCGACAAGGTCAAGAAATACGGGTTGAGTCACTGATGGATCTGTTCTTGAAGGCTGCACTTGGCGCCGCAGTGGTGCTGATCCTGGCGGCGCTGGCCAAGACCAGAAACTATTACATCGCAGGCTTGGTGCCGCTGTTTCCCACTTTTGCGCTGATCGCCCATTACATCGTCGGCAAAGGCCGAACAGTTGCGGATTTGAAGACCACCATCTTGTTCGGGATGTGGTCGATCATTCCGTACTTTGTGTATTTGGCGACGCTGTATGTAATGGTCGATCGGCTGCGGTTGGAGGCATCGCTGGCAGTCGCCGCCGTGGCCTGGTTGATGGCCGCGACGGTGTTGGTCAGCGTGTGGGTACGCCTGCACACCTGACACAACGCGGCAGATCGTTCCCACGCTCCCGCGTGGGAATGCAGCCAACGACGCTCCGCGTCCACGCGCGTGACGCAGAGCGTCACCAGAGGCACTCCCACGCGAAGCGTGGGAGCGATCATCGCAGGCAAGCCAGCTCCCACACTCAGATCAGCGCACGATCTTGTCTACCTGAATCCCCAGCTTCTTCAGGCGATACCAGAAGCTGCGCTCGGAAATGCCGATCCGCTGCGCCGCCGCGGCCTGCACCCCATTGCTCTCCTGCAACGCCGCAAGAATGTAGGCTTTCTCCACTTCGGCCAGCGCCGCATCCAGGTCCCGCGGCACGCCTGGGCCGTCGCTGAGGAGCGCGGTTACATCGCCCTCGCTCGGTTTGGAAGCAAACAGATACCCCGGCAAATCAATATCCTCAATCACCGATGAAGCCGCGACGATGGTTGCGCGCTCCACGCAGTTTTGCAGCTCGCGGATATTGCCCGGCCAGTGATACGCCGCCATGGCCTGCAACGCCTCGGGGCTGAAACCGGTGATGCGTTTGCCGGTTGTCGCGCTCAGGGTGTGGGCGAAGTGGCGCGCCAGGGGCGCGATGTCTTCCACGCGTTCACGCAAGGACGGCAACGGAATCGGGAAGACATTCAGGCGGTAATACAGGTCTTCGCGAAACTCCTTGGCCGCCACCGCATCCAGCAGGTTCTTGTTGGTAGCGGCAATTACCCGTACATCCACCTTGCGCTCGCGGGGGTCGCCCACCGGTTCGATAACCCGCTCCTGCAAGGCGCGCAGAATCTTGGCCTGCAACGCCAAGGGCATATCACCCACCTCATCCAGAAACAGCGTGCCCTTGTCGGCCTGCATGAAGCGCCCTACCCGGTCAGCCACGGCGCCGGTGAACGCGCCTTTGCGATGGCCAAACATCTCGCTTTCCAGCAAGCCTTCAGGGATGGCCGCGCAATTGACCGCCACGAAGGGTTGGTCGGCACGGCTGCCATGCTTGTGGATGGCGCGGGCGACCATTTCCTTGCCAGTGCCGCTTTCGCCGGTCAGCAGGATAGTAGCGTTGCTGTCGCGCACCGAATCGACCGCCTGGAGCACTTGGCGAAACGCCGGGCTATCGCCCACCAGGCTGTCGAACTGCGCATGCTCGTCCAGCTCGGCGCGCATGCGCGCGTTGTCGCGCATGATGTCGCGAAACTGCAGGGCCTTGGCCACGGTGATGTCCAGCTCGTCGATGTCGAACGGCTTGGCAATGTAGTCATAGGCACCGTTACGCATCGACTGCACGGCGTTTTTCACCGTGCTGTAGGCCGTCATCACGATCACCGGCAAGGTCGGATAACGCACCTTGATTTCGGCCAGCAACGCCGGCCCGTCCATGCCCGGCATGCGCCAGTCGCTGATGACCAGGTCGATGTCCTCCTCCCCCAGCACCTTGAGCGCATGCAGGCCATTGCCCGCGCTGAACACCTGGATGCCGTTCTGGCTCAAGGCCTGGGTCAGCAGATCACAGAGCTTGGGCTCGTCGTCGACCACCAATACGTTATGCGTCATGCCCTTCCTCATCTTCACCGTCGTCTTCACCGTCAGCCGGAATGTACAGGCTGAAGGTCGCGCCGGCATCTTTCTCACTGACGCATTCGATGCTGCCGTCGTGACTTTCCATGATCGAATAAACTTTGGCCAGGCCCAGGCCTGTGCCCGAGGCCTTGGTGGTGACGAATGGCGTGAAGATGCGCTCCACCATGTCCGCAGGGATGCCTTCGCCGGTATCGGCGATGCTGATCACGGTGTTGTCGCCCACGCTGCGAATGCCCAGGGTCAGGCGCCCGCCGCCGGGCATCGCGTCGATGGCGTTGAGAATCAGGTTGAGACAGGCCTGCTTGAGCTGCTTGGCATCGGCGTAGATCGTCGCGCCAGGCGCCTGGTCGTCGATCTGCGCGTCAATGCGATGGCTACTCAGCTCCGGGCCGCAGAAACCGAGGATTTCTTCCACCAGGGCGCGTGCCGGTTGCTGCACGCGTATCGGCGGGTTGGGCTTGGCGAAATCGAGGAACTCGGTAATCAGCTCGTTGATGCGGCTGACTTCGCTGATGACATATTCCAGGTGACGCTTGTCGGTTTCCGCCAGGTCAGCGCGCCGATGCAACAGTTGGGTGGCGGTCTTGATGATGCCCAGTGGGTTGCGAATTTCGTGAGCCAGGCCCATGGCGACTTCACCTAGGGCATGCAAGCGGTCACGCCGGCGCAGTTGGGCTTCCAGATGATGCAACTCGCCCAGGCGTTCGGTCATGTGGTTGAAGGTGCTGCTCAATTGCGCCAGTTCGTCACCGCCACTGACCACCACACGGTGCGCATAACTGCCCGAGATCACCGCATCCACGCCTTGGGACAAATCGCGCAGAGGCTTGGTCAGGCGCCGCGACACCAACAACCCGGCCGCCAGTGACAGCGCCGAGCTGACCAGGAAGATCAGCACGAACAGGTTGCTCTGGTTCACCAGCCCCACCAGGCTGGTATGGCGTAGCAGGCCGCTGAAGATCACGCCTTGCAACTCGCCGGCATCATTGAAAATCGGCCAATACAAACCGCTGTACTGGTTAGTGAACTGCTCGCTGGGCTGCTTGGTGCTGCGCAGGTAGGCCTCGACATTCTTGGGGATGCGCGAGGGATGATTGGCGAAGCGCTGGGTGGAAAATATTTCGGAAAACCCGGCAGGGTTGGCCAAATACAGACGCAGGTCGAGGGAATGCACATCGGCCACGCTGGTGAGGAAACTGCTGTCCAGGTAAGTGGCGACCAGCAACAGGTAATCAACGCCGTCACGGCTGGTTTCGAAGGTGGACACCACCAGGCCCGTGCTCACGCCGGCGACTTGCACGGTTTGCAGCACCGCGTTGCTGGTGAGGTTGATCTGCCTGACGATGTCATCGGCGGCCGTGCTGAACATCACTTTGCGGTCGCTGGTGCGAATCAGTGCGACCACGTCGATATCGGTGGCATCGGCAATGTCGGCGGTGAGCCGGTCATGCTTTTCGGCATTTTTGGACGACGGCGGGCTGGTATAGCGCAGGAACAGCTTGGCCATGCGCGCGTTGTCGTGAAGGATGTCGCCGATTTCGTCCTTGACGATCTTGGTCGACTCTTGCAGCCAGATACGCACGTTGCTGTCGAAAATCTGCGACAGCGTGGTGGCAGCCAGCTCAGCCGCGATCATCGTAGGAATCACGCTGACCAGCCAGAACGCCAGCACCAGCTTGCGCTGGACGCTCCAACGCGAAATGGCAAAGGGGCGGGCTTTCTGGCGGGTCTTGGTAATCATCAGGTTTCGCTTATCGCAGCAGCCATGGCAGGGTCGGAACGATCCGGTCGAATAAACAGTTTTACAAGCTTGAGCAGGCCGTTGACCAGCCAGTTACGGTGGCGGAAGAACAGGCTGTTGCCCTCGAACTCGCACCCCAGGCGCAGTTTACTGGCATACCCGGCCTGGCCGCACTCGTACAGCGCAATACGGTGTTCAATACAGTAGTCGACATTGGTCAACCAGCTACGGAAGTACAGGTTGTACTCGCGGCTGAACGCAAGGTCATGGCCAAAGAACTTGTCCACCAGCCGATGCTCATCCAGCAGGATCAGGTTGAACGCCACCAGGCGCTCGTCCACCCAGTACAGAACACAGACCGCCCGCTCGTGCAGGTGTTCGAGCACCCCCGTGAAGTAACCAGCGGGCAGGCGCTCGAACTGCAAGTCTGCGCGCGAGAGCGTGGCCTCGTACAGGCGCATGACCTCGGGCAGCACGTCATCGATATTGCGCCGCCACTCGACCCGTGGCCCTGGTGCGCGCAGTTTGCGGCGCAGGTCCTTGCGCGTGGATTTGCCCAGCGACCCCAGGTAGGCATCCACCGAGCCATAAGGCAGCGGCAACACCCCCGTGGGCAAGCTGGGCATGCTTTGAAAACCTGCGGCAATGCAGCTCTGGGCCCAATGCGGGTCATTGGTGGGCGCATCCTTGACCGCCAGCAAGCCGATACCGAGCGCGTCGGCATCGCTGCGCGCAGCCGCCAGTAATTGCTGCAACAGCAACGGGCGCTGGGATTCGGGCACATGGCTGGCGACACCGGCATCACAGCGTTCAGCCACCGGCGAACCGATGGCGTACAACGCCAGTTGCAAAACCCCCGGCCACAGCCGCTCCAGGCGCTCGGTCAAGCGCTTGCCGGCCCCCGACACGGTGGTGTCGAGGCGATAATGGGTGACGAACGCGGCCGCCACCGCCACCAGCGTTTGATCCTCAAAGACCGCCAGGTAACGCCACTGGAAGTCATCGATCGCGGCGTTTTCCACGGCCAGGTAATAGTCCCAATCCTCCAGGGCACCGGAAAAACAATCGTTCCAGGCATCGCGCTGGATAGCCCGGATGGTCGGGTAGGCTTGGGTGGTTATCACAGATTGCCCTTATTTCTCGATCCAATGTGGGAGCTGGCTTGCCTGCGATGCAGGCGCCTCGGTACGTCAGGCAGACCTCAGTGATGCCATCGCAGGCAAGCCAGCTCCCACAGGGGCCTGCGTTGATTTTAGAACTGCGTGCTGCTCGACAAACCTGGCACTCAACTCGATCACCCGGCGGTACTGCAAATCGACCGTGATCATGTGGTAGCAGTTGTCCAGCAGGATCTTGGTCACCGGCCCGCCGAGGTGGCGCTCCACGTAATCGGCGTTCCAGCGGCTGGTGATGTCGTCCTCGATGGAATGCAGCACCAGCGCAGGCACCTTGATCTGGGGCATGCGTTTCTTGACCACCGCGTTCATGCGGTGCAGCTCGCGCACGGTGATGCCTTCCATGGTCAGCAACCCCGCCTCACTGCTCTCGCCTTCCTTCATCTGCCGCTCGACGATGGCCCGCAGGCGCTCGTTCTTAATGCCATAGGGCGGCTTCTCTTCGAAGCTGCAAATGTGCACGCCGAACGGAATCTTCATCAGCAAGGGCGTGAGAAACGCCAGTTTGTTGATGCTCCAGCCGTCGTACTTCAAGGTGGTGGAATACATCAGCAACCCGGCGACTTGCCCTGGGTGTTCGGACGCCACATACATCGACATCACCGCGCCCATGGACAAGCCACCGACAAACACCTGCCCGTGGCGTTGCTTGACCTGTACGAAGGTCTTGCGCACGCCTTCGTACCAGTCCTGCCAGCCGGTGGCCTGCAAGTCGCTGTTGTCGCCGCAGTGCCCGGCCAGCGTGGGCACATACACCGTGCAGTTGCCCGCCTTGGCCAGGCCCTTGGCGACCTGGCGCAACTCGGTCGGTGTGCCGGTCAGGCCGTGGATCAACAGGATCCCGACCGGACCATCACCGAGAACGAAACCGGCAGTGCCTTCACCGAGGTCGATCCCTTGAGCATTCACCGCGTGGTTGCTCGCACCAGCAGTTGCTCGAGCAACTTCAGGCCCAGGTCGATTTCCGGGTAGCTGATTTCCAGGGACGGCGCCAGGGTGATCACGTTCTTGTAGTAACCGCCCACATCGAGGATCAACCCGAGCTTCTGGCCGTCTACCAGCATGTCGCCTTTCATGCCTTCTTCGACCATGTAGTCCAGGGTCGCCTTGTCCGGGGTGAAGCCATCCGGGCCGCAGATTTCGCAGCGCAGCGCCAGGCCCAGGCCGTCCACATCGCCGATGATGGGGAAGCGTTTTTGCAAGTCTTGCAGGCCTTCCAGGAAGTATTTGCCCTTGGCCATGACCATGGCGCCGTAGTCGACTTCGCTGGTCATCTTGAACATTTCCAGGCCCACCGCGGTGCCCAACGGGTTGGAGGCGAAGGTGGAGTGAGTCGAACCTGGCGGGAACACCTTCGGGTTGATCAACTCTTCACGGGCCCAGATACCGCCCAATGGGTTGAGACCATTGGTCAACGCCTTGCCGAACACGATCACGTCCGGCTGTACATCGAAGTGCTCGATCGACCAGAGTTTGCCGGTGCGATAGAAGCCCATCTGGATTTCGTCGGACACCATCAGGATGCCGTGCTGGTCCAGGACGTGCTTGAGCTCGCGGTAGAAATTCATCGGCGGGATCACGTAGCCGCCGGTGCCCTGGATCGGCTCGACATAGAAAGCTGCGTATTCGCACTGGTTGGTCTTAGGGTCCCACACGCCGTTGTATTCGGTCTCGAACAAGCGGGCGAACTGCTGCACGCAATGGCTGCCGTACTCTTCCTTGGTCATGCCCTTCGGGCCACGGAAGTGGTAAGGGAATGGGATGAAATTGGCGCGTTCGCCAAAGTGGCCGTAGCGACGACGATAGCGGAAGCTAGAGGTGATCGACGAGGCGCCGAGGGTGCGCCCGTGGTAGCCGCCTTCGAAGGCGAACATCAAGCTTTTGCCGTTGCTGGCGTTGCGCACCACCTTCAGGGAATCTTCGATGGACTGCGAACCGCCGACGTTGAAGTGCACACGGCCGTCGAGGCCGAACTTGTTCTTGGCATCGACCGCGATCATTTCCGACAGCTCGATCTTGCCTTTGTGCAGGTACTGGCTGGCGATTTGCGGCAGGGTGTCGATCTGCTTTTTCAGCGCGTTGTTCAGGCGCGGGTTGGCATAGCCGAAGTTGACGGCCGAGTACCACATCTGCAGATCGAGGTAGGCCTGGTCTTCGGTGTCCCACACATAGGAGCCTTCGCAGCGGCTGAAAATACGCGGCGGCTCGATGTAGTGAACGGTGTCGCCGTAGGAGCAATACTTGGCTTCTTTATCCAGAAGCACCTGGTCTTCAGCGGTAGCGATACGGATATCAGACATGATGGAAGAGTTCCTGATTGTCAGAAGAGGTGTTGAAGGTGGTGGCGTTGGCGGCGAGGCCTTGTGGCAGCTTGGCCAGCAACGCCGGCACTTGCGCAAAGCTGTCGAAGCGCGCATGAGGAATCTGGTGGGCGACGCAGTAGTCGGCGAGGCTGCCCTTGGCGAACACGAAGTCGGCGGTGGAGGCCACGCACATGTCGGACTTGCCGTCGCCGATCACCAGCACGCGCTTGTTGCGCGGCGTGGATTTGCACTTGCAGTTGCCGGCAGCGGCGCGACAGGCATCGCTGGAATACGGGAAGTCGATGCGCCAGCTGTCCTGGTCGACCTGGCGCAGGCGGTTGGCGAGGATCGGCAACAAGGTCACGTAGTTGCGCGAAAGGATGCGGGCAATGCCCTGCTCGATGCCATCGCTGACCACCTCGATGGAAGCACCCAGGCCCATGACGTGATCGACAAAATCCGGGAAGTCCGGGTCGATCTGGACGCTGTCAAAGTACGCCAGCAGTTCAGCCGGGGTGGCCTTGATCAGCGCCAGTTGGCGGCTCAGGCATTCGCGTGAACCGATATGCCCATCCAGCCATTCCTGCTCAATGGTTTCCCACTCGGGGCCGGCGAAGCGTTGGAGGACGTTGTCGATGACATCGGTGGGGGTAATGGTCCCGTCGAAGTCACACACGATATGCCAGTTGATCATCTGCCTTTCCTTTAGGTAAAGGGCCTTGGAGGAGCGCGCTGTCTGCGCTTGCCAAGGGATAGAGCAGGGACTGTGCCAACTGGCCAAAACCCCGCAGGGCTGGGGGTGAGCGCGAAATGCGCAGCGATATATGTCGCAGGAGCTACAATTTTTGTAGCTTGCTACAAACAACATGAGTGCTTGCGCAGGCGCGTCGGTTTGCGCGTTCATGCGCGCCTGCCCACCTTCAGGAAACGTCTCCATGTCCAAGCTCGCTGCTGCTGTATTCACCGGTTTACTTGGAGGGTGGGGCCTTTGCAGTGCCGCGTGGGCAGAAGGCATCACGGGCGACGTGGGCGCGGGCCTCAGCTATCAGCCCCACGACCCCAGCGCCAGCCGCTACGAAACCCGGCCTGTGCCTTACCTGGACCTGGATTGGGGCGACGTCAGCCTGAGTACCGATGACGGCCTCACCTGGAGCGCCCTGGATACCCACGGCCTGACCGCTGGCCCCTATATCAACTACCTTCCGGGGCGTACTTCCAACGGCGAATTGCAGGGCCTGCGCAACGTGTCGGACATGGCCGAGGTGGGCGGCTTCGTCCAATACGCCCCGGCCAATTTCTGGCGGGTCTATGCGCAATTGGGCCAGGCCGTGGGCGGCGGGCATTCCCAGAGCGGCGCCCTGGGCAAAATCGGCGGCGAGCTGGGTTACCCCGTGGGTGGCGGGATTATCGGCAGCAATAGCCTGGTTGCGCATTTTGCCGATGCGCGCCAGACCAATACCTTCTTCGGCGTGGACAACAACGAAGCCGTCGCTTCAGGCTTGCGGCCCTATAACGCGAGCGGGGGCTTCCAGAATGTGACGCTGAGCCAAAGCTTCGCCTTCCCCATGGCGCCCCATTGGTCGCTGCTGACCAGCGCCAGCTGGGTACACCTGGTGGGGTCGGCGGCCAAGAGCAGCATCGTCAAGGAGGCTGGCCATGTGAATCAGGGCCAGGTGCAGACGGCGATCAGCTACACCTTCGACTGAATTACACGGGAGCAAAATTGTGGGAGCGGGCTTGCTCGTGAAAGCAGTGTGTCCGTCACCCGATACTTAACTGACCCACCGCATTCGCGAGCAAGCCCGCTCCCACATTGAGCCTGTGTTTCATAGCACTAACTTCAGTGTTCTTCGCCTTCAGCCAACAGCGCGATACCACCGATAATCACCACCACGCCCACCCAATGCAGCACGCTGATGTGCTCGCCCAGCCCCAGCCAAGACCCCAGCAATACGGCCACAAACACCAGCGAACTCAGCGGAAACGCCAGGGACAAACTGCTACGCCGCAGGATCAGCATCCACACAAAAAACGCACCCAGATAGCTGGCAATCGCCGCCAGAATCCCCGGGTTACGCGCCACGTCCGCCAGCCATTGCCAACTGAAGTCCATCGGCCCCAATTGATCGCCGGCCACCTTGGTGAACAACTGCCCGGCGCTTTCGGTGGCGATCAGCAGTGCCCACAGCACCAGGGTGCCAAGCCGCCCATGCAGCCAGCCGGTATTGATTGTTTGCGTTGTCATGCCTGGTTCCCCGCGATTGCTACCAACATCACACCCAAAGTGATCACCAATGTGCCCAGCCAGCGACGTCCGCTGACGGTTTCCTTGAGCACCACCCTGCCCGCCAACACCACCAGGCAATAGGCCAACGCCGCCAGCGGAAACAGCAGACTCAAGGGCGCACGGGACAGCGCTTCGAGCCACACAAAAAACTCAATCACATAGGCGCCGACGCCGGCCCACAGCAGCGGCGCATTGAACACCTGGCCCCAGAACGCACGCAGGCGAAAACCGCCATCGAGTTGGGGCAAACGGTCCACGCCCAATTTGAAACACAGCTGGCCAATCACATCGAGGACGATGGAAAACGCCAGTAACAACACCACGGTCAGGGTCACGGGAACAGCTCCTCAAACAGGTCGATCAAGGCTTCATTGGCTGCAGCATTGCGCTGCAAGTCTTGCGGGCTCCAGCGCTCCGGTGGCGGCTGGTCGGACTTGGCTTCCCAGCGCTTGAACGCGTTGCTGAACGCCGGTGTGGCGAACTCACCGCAGATGTCGATGCCAATGATGCGTTTACCCGCCGCCAACGCCCGCAGGGCCTGGAGCAAATGGGTCAGGCGCATGCCGCCCTGGTCCCAGTTGGTGGCGGCGTCTTCACTGGCCAGCACATCTTTGTCGATGGTGATCCAGATCGCCTCGGTGGGCAGGCTGGCAATCATCTGGTCGAGGAAGGCTGCCCAATCCAGGTCCGCCAGGTTGCGCCAATGCAGGTGGTTTTCCTGTTGCTGGTGGCCGGCGCCGTCCCCCACCCGGCCCCAGACCTTGGACGGCGGATGCTGCCAGGGAAACAACTGCAAACGCCCGCGCTTGAGGGCGCCAAGGTTGCCGCCGCGCAGTTGCGGGTTATGCAGGTCATCGCTGCACGGGCCGAGGGTGACGATGCGTTGGATCGCCGGCATCTTCAGCGCCCGGTTGACCCACGAACCGCAGTGCCGCTTGGGCGCAAAGCGCACCCAGTCGGGGTGGTTGTCAAAGTGAATCAGGCTGACGGGCTCTTTGAGATCGGCCAAAAACGCCGGCGTAAGGTGGTGATAATCGCCGGAACCGACAAACAGGATTTCCGGGCGCGCGTCACGGGGCCGTGGCCGTTGGGCCAGGCGCTCGACGAAACGCTTCCAGGTTTTTTCGGTGGACCACAAACGCAATTTCGGGCCCAGGTCCAGCAGGTCCAGGCGCGTGGCCCGACCGCTGGCCAACCGCCGGGCAATCGGTGCCTGGCCGGTGAGGCTGTGGTCAAGGTCTAGAATGTTCAAGGTAAGTTTCACCCCTAATGGCAGCGCCCAACCGCAGGCCGGTTGGGCTTTAGGGGTGTAATGCAAGGGATGGGCCAGCGCTCGGATGAGCGCCATGTTTGCAAACAATGAGTATCACGTGTGGGAGCTGGCTTGCCGGCGATAACGGTGTGTCAGCCAGCCCATTTGCAACTGACAGTCCGCTATCGCAGGCAAGCCAGCTCCCACATTTTGCTCCGTGCTCGGCCTCAGGATTTCGATTCGTTGATAATCTGGCGAATCGCGCCGACGAAGGCTTCCGCCGGTTGCCCACCGCTCACCGCATATTGGTCATTGAAGACAATGGTCGGCACCGAACTCACCCCACGAGAAACCCACAGCTGTTCCTGCTCGCGGACTTCGGCGGCGTATTCATCGCTGGCAAGAATCTCGGCGGCGCGCGCAATGTCCAGCCCTACGCTCTCGGCGATGATCGCCAGGGTCGCGTGGTCGGAAGGGTCCTGGCCATCGCTGAAATACGCCTTGAACAGCGCTTCCTTGAGGTTGTATTGCAAACCTTCCAACCCGGCCCAATGCAACAGGCGGTGCGCGTCGAAGGTGTTGTAGATACGGCTCTGGCCGTCGGTGCGGAACGCAAAGCCCAATGCGGCGCCCATGTCGCGGATACGCGCACGATTAGCCTGGGACTCTTGCGCCGTGGAGCCGTACTTTTCGGTGATGTGCTCGACGATGTTCTGCCCGATGGCGGGCATGTTCGGGTTCAGTTCGAACGGCTGGAAATGAATCTCGGCCTGCACTTCGCTGCCGAGCTGGTCGAGGGCTTCGGTCAGGCCGCGCAGGCCGATGATGCACCAGGGGCAGGATACGTCGCTGACGAAATCGATTTTCAGGGGGGTACTCATGGTGGGCAACCTCGCGGGCAGTCATGCGCATACATAAAGGTTGCACGATACACCACCTTCACAGCACCTTCGAAGGCTCGCTCAAATCGATCTGCGCCCAGTGCGCGGCATCCTGGCGATGGGCTTGCAGGTAGGGCAACACCGCCGCCAGCAAGGGCGCCTTGAACGCTTCCTGAAAACGGTGGGCCAGGCCGGGAATCAATTTCAACTGGCTGCCCTGGATATGCGCGGCCAGATGCACGCCGTGCATTACCGGCAACAACGGGTCGGCGGTGCCGTGTACGACCAGGGTCGGCACCCGCAGTTGGTTGAGCAAGGGCACACGGCTCGGCTCGGCCAGGATCGCCATGATCTGGCGCTTCACGCCTTCGGGGTTGAAGGCGCGGTCATAGGACAGCGCCGCCTGGTGCAGCAACGCCTGGCGATCGTCCTTGATATCCGGGCTGCCCAACGCCGCGAGCAAGTCTGCCTGTTGCTCCAGCGCCACCTCACGATTGGGCGCGCTGCGCCGCGACAGCAATTGCACCAGGGCTGCGTTCGGTGCGGGCAGGCCCTCGGCGCCGGAGCTGGTCATGATCAGGGTCAGGCTTTCCACACGCTGTGGCGCCATGGCCGCCAGGTGTTGAGCGATCATGCCGCCCATGCTTGCGCCAAGGACATGAAATTGCTGCACCTGCAATGCATCCATCAAGCCCAGCGCGTCGTCGGCCATGTCGGTCAACGTATAGGGTGCCGCCACCGGCAAACCGAGCTTGTAGCGCAGCACTTCGAAGGTCAGGTTGGCGCTCGCCGGCGCCTGCCGCCAGGTGGACAGGCCGACGTCGCGGTTGTCGTAGCGAATCACCCGAAAGCCTTGTTCGCACAGGGCCACCACCACTTCATCCGGCCAGTGAATCAACTGCCCGCCCAGCCCCATCACCAGCAGCAACGCAGGGTCGGACGCACGGCCGATACTTTGATAGGCGATGCTCACCTGAGCCAGGTCGACCGTTTGGGTCGGGACATTGACATCACACCGAGAAGCCGCAAAAGACGGCAGGCCGAACAGGAGAGCGGCCACTAAAAACAACGCACGCATGAAAAACACCAAAACGCAGAACCCCAGTAGAGCGCGAGTCTGATGAAGTTTGTTCAAGCGCGCTGCCACAGTTCGATGACAGTTTGATGAAGAGTGCCCAGCGGTCATGTCGATAGCTATGTGCCGCAGCCCACTTGGCATGTCGATCTCTAATAGGGCTTTGGCCTTTTAGATAGAGCGAATCCGCCCCATGCCTTCTTCCATTGCCCTACCTCCTGCGACACACCCACTGATGCAACCGGCCATCGACGAACACCTGCTCGCCGATGCCACGCCACGCTTGCAGAACTGCCGCGCCGAGCTGCTCGTGCTAATGGAGGGTATCCCGACGGTGCGCGACACCATCAATCGGATGCTCCAAGCGCAGCTTCAATTGGACGGCGAGCGCGTGGCACTGGAGTTTCCCGCCACCGAGCGACGTGGGCGCAGCCGCATTGTCCTGACAGATGCCTGCCTCTATATGCAACAGCATCCGGCCCTTGATACAGCGCAGGTGCCAGACGCACGTGTGCTCAACCTGCCGCAGGCCCACGCGTTGTCGCGCTACACCGCGGCGATGCTGCTCGACGAGCTCAAGGGCCTGGACCTGGAACAAAGCCTGGATGACCACTGGCTGCGCTACTGGCGTACAGAGCGAGCGCCCCGCTCGCCGGTAACTTGCTACAAGCGGGTGCTGGAGCTGTACCGGATTCACATTGAAGCCAGCGCTGAGCGGTCACTCGCCTCGGGGAAGGTGCATGCCGAAGTCCTCGATCCCGTGTTTTCACTGCTCCATTCGCAGTCGGCTACAGCGCAGACACCTCGCCGCTACACCGAACACCTATTTCTCAAGCCCCACGACGCCCCAGCCATCGCCCTGCCTGGTGCCTGGGTATTGAGCCTCGATACGGAAACGCCGGCCAGTCAACTGCTGTACCTGCCCACTCAGGTTCCGACATGGAAGGTATTGAGCAGACGCGAAGACCTGGAACGCTGGCTGCTCGACCGACAGCAAACGCTGTTCGGCATCACCGAGGTCGATCCTTTGGCAAGGATCGACTACAAGGCCAGCCACAACCCGCTGGAAACGGGCATCACCCTTTGGCTGAAACAATTGACCGAGGCGCAATATCAGGACGCTCTGAGCCCGCTTGCGAACGTACAGATCCACGACGCTTACTTGGCCCTCCAGCACGTCGACCGGCTTGATGACATGCGTAAAACCCGCTGTCTGTTTGCCTCGGAGCCTGAACACCCGGAATCGGCCGTCGGCACCACTAGCACCCCACCCGTTCCCCAATTCGGCCGGCTGCATAACGGTGTCGATACCCGCCAACGCAAAGCTTTGATCGAGCACCAACGGCGCGCCCTGGAAAACCTGTTGGGCAACGACACACCAACGAGTGAGCGCTGGCAGTCATTCAAGCAACAACTGGACGCACTCAAGGCGCTACAACACGCTGCCGAAGCGGCGGCGCGGGCCATGCTCAACCGAGTGCCCCTGGATTTCGCCACGCTCAACACCCACTACACCGCGCTGTACCAGGCACGTTTGCAGGGGGTCAAGACCGAAGCGCGTATCCAGAGAACCCTCGATCAACTAAGTGAGGACGAACTGCAACTGATCGAAAACGCCCTGGCCGCACCCTCGCCGGATGTCGTCGCGTTGACCTTGTCGGTCACTCAAGCCGGGAATCCAACGCCTACCCGCACCGAACTCAACGGGCCACTGGTTTTCCTTCCACCCCAGGACGAATCCACGGCCGGGACACGTGAAGGCGTGCATATCATTTACTGGCCCGGCAGGGACGGTGGTTTGCAGCGTTTCTCGTCGCGCCAGGCACTGGAGGATGGGATATTTGGCATTCAGCCCGAGGATCAACAACTGGCGCTGCAATTCACGACACTGACCCAGGACCCATTCGACTACAGCTTGAGCAGTCAACAGGCCGCCTTTGAAGAACAGGCCGCCCGCGTGCGCCAGACGTGGTCAGCCGATGAACACGCGTCACAGCGCGTCGGTGAACTGGAGCAACGGGTGGAGCAAACGCTGCCTGGCTTGTTGGTGCCCGAAAACTCGGCGCGTGAGGCGGCGTTTCTGCTACTTGTCGAACAACATAATGCGCGGCTGCTGGCCGAACGACTGCCGTCATGGCTGATCACTCAACCCGTTGAAAAACGCGAGGCATTCAAGGCCCTGCTACGCGCCTATATACCGGCGCTGAACAATGCCCAGACGCTGCTGGAGCGCTCCCTGCCACCGCGTGACGCGTTCGTCAGGCACAAGCTCGATGCGCGTATACGCAAGGATTTTTCCATCCGCAAAGGCTTTACTCTTCAACTGGAACTGCCTGACTCGGTGGAGCAAAAACGCGACATCATTGCCGGCGCCGCACCGGGTACTCCGGTCAAAATCATTGATATACCCAGTGCCAGGCGCAGCCAGATGACGTTGGACGACCTGGCGCTACGCAACATCGACGCCGAACTGAGCCAGCGCCTGGGGTTCGTGACTGTCCAGGTGACAGCCGACGATGTCGAAGAGCGTGACACCCTCAAGGCTGGCATCACAAAAAGCTACCTGAAGGATCTAGTTACCGGCCTTGACCTGGCTAAACAGTACGAAGTCCGCATCCTCGACGCGTTCAAGGGCGCCCAGGGCGAATCCATCCATCAAAAACTCTACCGCCGCGAATGCCTGGTGGAGCCTTTGCGCCTGATGCTCAAAACGCAGGGCATATTGGCGCACATGCAGAACCACATCAGCGCCGACGAAGTACGGGTGTTGAACACCGCCATCGACGCCGATACCCAGGCCGCCTGGCACGCCAGCGCGAAGCGCATCCGTCTGCTGCCGGCTCATCTGAGTGTTGGTGGTGCGGACACCCGGCAGGAGAGCCAGATTACCCTGTCGGGCATCACATTCATCGAGGAACAAAACTCGGGCAGCACCTTGCTTTACCTTCCGGACGCGCCTGACGAACGCTACCTGCGCCGTTATGCCAATCTTGAGCAGGCGCGCATTGCCCTGTTCGAACTCTGCCGTCTCGACAGCATGGCGCTATACGTGGCGGGTCGCGCAATCAAGGGTGATGTGCGAGCACACCTGGGTCGTATCGACCATGCCACCGGTAAAGGCTACGACGCGATGATACAGGCCGGACTCCCCTGGCCAGTCACCACTTCATTGGCCGCCCATCAGTTGAATGCTCAGATGGGCCGTTTGCTGGAAGCGCATCGTAATGATGCGCGATCCAATGATGACCTGGCCCACGAAAAATATTCTCTCAAAAGCGGCAAGGTGTTCAACGGCATCAAAATCGCTCTGTCGTTCGTACCCTTTATCGGCACTGCAGTGTCCCTGGCAGACGCCACCACCAGCCTGTACCAAGCCGTAGCTGCCTTCAGGCGCGGTGACAGCGGGCATGGCATCGAACAATTAGCCTCGGTGTTCGAGTGCCTGGTATACGCGGCGATGGATACCCTGGCGCTGGCGGCCGTGCCCGGCTCACGCGGCAGTTCGGCCCGGCGATTGAGCGCCGCCCACCAGCTCAAGCATCCGCGACGCCCAAACTTTTGGCGCTCTGTCAAAACACACCAGCGCACAACCGCACGCCAGCGTTTTGCCGGTTACGAACACCCGCATATCTTCAGTATCGACAGCCTGCAACCGGTACATACCGGGCCTTATCGCCATACCCTGCGCCACACCTCTGGCGAGCATTTCATCCTCAGTGAGGGGCGCTATTACAACGTCAAGTTTGACCCAACGGCTCACGAGATGCGTCTGGTCGCCAAGGGCAAGTATTACTCACCGGCCGTTGCCCTGGACCACGCGTTGCAGTGGGACACTTACTCGGCACTGCATGGCGGCCACCTCACGGGTTATGGCGGCGGCAGCAGGCGCACAGGACGTGACGCATCGCGGGCGCGGGCCAACGTGCCAGCAACCGTCGCTCGGCAACTGCCTGCAGACGCGCTTGAGGTCAATATGCAGCGCCTCGAACTCGGCCAATCCCTGCAAAACCAGGCCCGTGCCTGTTACGGTCAGGTCAGCGAGACCACCAGCAAGCTAAAGAAATTTGCCAGTGACTATCCGGCCCCGTCAGACGTATCACCACAAAAATTAACGGACAGCAAAATCCTGGATATCGCGCTGACCAAAGACGTCGACGATGCCAAGCACCTGTATGCATCGTTCGAAACGGCTAAACAGCGTCAAGTGCATATTCGCGACCTCGACTATTCCGAGGAACTGAACCGGACAGCCCACATCGTAGCGGACCGCCTGAACCACCTGATCCAGAATGCAAAAGACCGGGCCGGTGTGCTTATCGATCGAATCATCGAGATCAACCACCAACTGAACCGCTCATCTCACACACCAGGGGCTCTTCAAGCACTGACCCAGGAAATCAGACAGTGTCGCCTTGACTTGCTCGATGAGCTGAACCGGATAGAGGCCTCGATGAAAGACATGAGCACGTGGGTCAAACGCATCACCGTCAGGCACACGCGCACGGAGGTCTCCACCTACTTGGATGCCTGGAAAAACAGGTTTACCGACCTGCGCATGGCGAGCACGAGAAGCAGCAATCTCATGCAAGCGCTCAGCCTGCGGCCAGACACCTTGAGCATTGACTGGCTGTTTCTGGAGGCCGCAGTGCATCGAGCCAGAAGCAAGTTCGATCGTGCCGTCACCAGCCACATGACGTTGCCCGATGCCAACATCAGCCGTGTCGAACGCAACCGGGTCCTGCAAAACTGCATCAAGGTCTATGAAGACTTGTCGCTTGACTTGATAACCTGGAACGAAAAATCGCCCAGCCATTTCGACCAAAGCTTTCTGGCGCTGCTGCAGAAGGATCTTGCCCGCCTGATACGAAAAGCCCAGCGCACGATAAAAAAGCCCGCTTCCCAGTCAACATCGAACACCACCCAAACGGTGTTTGAAACTGACGAGGGTCAGTTATTGATTGGTATCGAGAAGCCGGCCGGCCAGCAGTCGCCGAGGCAATTGATCATCAACGATGCGGATGGGGCGACTGTTGAAGTGTGGGACAAGATTGGCGACAGCAACACCTTTCGCTTGAACACCAACCAAAGCCGAACGGTTGCCGCCCCACCGAAGCTCCCCACCGACGTAAACGCCTTGCTCGCGAACGCCCGTGCACGCTTGGCGGCGGCGGATGCCTTTGAAAATAAGGTGCGAAGCTACAAAACCATGGAACCGATCAATCTTGAACATATGCTGGTGACCGAGGCCAACGATCTGCGTGCCCGCGCCAGCAAAGTGCAGAGCCTGGATGCAAACAACCCGATCATCGAACAACTGAACACTCGAGCCAGTGCGCTTGAAAAGTCCGGTGAAGCGTTGCGTATCACGCGCAGCCTGCAAAGCAGTACGCCTACCGAGGGCTACCTGGATTACCTGATGGGCAAAGGTCGCGTGGTAATCCGCAAGAAAGGCACACGGCAAAAAATGCGCGAAAAGCGTCCCGATGGACAAGACGACTACCTGCAAGAATATGAAATATACGAGGCGAGCAAGCAGGCGAAAACCGACAAACCGATCTGGTACGCCCATTTTCATTACGATGCGCCGAACTCGGCATTCGACAGTTTTCGCAAAGCACATTTAAAGCTGCAACATCAGCAATATCTCGGGATGAAATGGCAAGCCGCCAAAGAGGGTGCTGGCGCTGCCTTTGCCGACACCAGGATCTGGCGCGGCAACATCGACAAGTCGATCGCCGAAACCCACTTCCTGCCATTGGGTTGACGCCGTTACGCTGCGGCCAACATGAACAAAGCTCAATGCATTATCATTGAACGCAAATTGCACTCATGAAGGCCGCCATGCTCGAAATTCGCCACCTCAAGACGCTTCACGCCTTGCGCGAAGCTGACAGCCTGGTCGAGGCCGCCGAACGCCTGCACCTGACCCAGTCCGCCCTGTCCCATCAGTTCAAGGAGCTGGAAGAGCGCCTGGGCATGCAGTTGTTCGCGCGCAAGACCAAGCCTGTGCGCTTCACCAGTGCCGGCCTGCGCCTGCTGCAATTGGCCGACGCCACCCTGCCCTTGCTGCGCGGCGCCGAGCGCGATATTGCGCGGCTGGCCGGGGGCACCGCCGGGCGTTTGCACATGGCGATCGAATGCCACAGTTGTTTCCAGTGGCTGATGCCGACCATCGACCAGTTCCGCGATGCCTGGCCGGAAGTCGAGCTGGACCTGGCCTCGGGCTTTGCCTTCGCGCCGCTGCCGGCCCTGGCCCGTGGCGACCTGGACCTGGTGGTGACCTCCGACCCGCTGGAACTGCCGGGCATCACCTACGTGCCGCTGTTCACTTACGAAGCCATGCTGGCGGTGGCCAACCAGCACGCGTTGGCGAACAAGTCCTACATCGTGCCGGAAGACCTGCTGACAGAAACCCTGATCACCTACCCGGTGGAACGTGACCGCCTGGACATCTTCACCCGCTTCCTGGAACCGGCCGACGTTGAACCGGCCCAGGTACGGACTTCGGAGCTGACGGTGATGATGATGCAACTGGTGGCCAGCGGCCGTGGGGTGTGCGGCATGCCCCACTGGGCGCTGCATGAATACAGCTCGCGCGGGTATGTGAAGGCCAAGCGTTTGGGTGAGAAGGGTTTGTTCGCCACCTTGTATGCGGGCATTCGTGCCGACATGCTCGATGCGCCTTACATGCGCGACTTTTTGCTGACGGCCAAGGACACCTCATTTTCCACCTTGGATGGCGTCAGCGCGGCGCGTTGAACGGGCTTCAAGTGTGTGGCCTTGTGTGAGTAATGCCGGTCAGTTAAACGCAGCCCCCCCCTGTGGGAGCGGGCTTGCTCGCGAATGCGGTGGGTCAGTCAACGTATCCAGTGACTGGTGTCGCGCTTTCGCGAGCAAGCTCGCTCCCACATTTTGATCTTCGTTGCTTTGAGTATTGCGTTCGCTTAACTGACCGGGATCAGGGCTTGCCAGCGATGCAGGCAAGCCAGCTCCCACAGTGAATTTCAGTCAACGTGCAATTCACGCCACATGTGGATCTTGTCGAAGTATTCGACGCCTACCCGCACCGCCAGTGGCTCCAGGCCGTACTGAATGAAACCGCAGCGCTGGTAGAGCGCAAAGGCGGCGTCATTGCCGGCGGTGACCGTCAGTTGGATCAGCTTCAGGCGCGGGTGGCGGCGGGCCTCTTCCAGTGCCGCTTGCACCAGTTGCCGCCCCAGCCCCTGCTGTTGATAAGCCTCGGTCACGTACATGCCGAACAAGGTCACTTTGTGCCGGGCCTTTTCCCGTGGCTCGAACGCAAGGCCGACAATACCCGCCAACTGATCGCCGTCGAAGGCGCCAAACAGACGGTCCAGCGGGCTGTCGAGGCGTTTTTCCCACCAGCTCAGGGGCATCAGAGCACGCTCGGCCACGCTGGAGGTGAACGCGTGGGGATAAGCGCCATACGCCTGTAGCATCAACGCCCGGTAAGCAGGCGCGTCTTTAGCCTCCAGCGCGCGAATGATCATGCGTCGATCAGCGACGCGCGGTAGAGCGGCAGGATCGTATCGCGGGTCAGCGGCGCCAATTGCAGGCCGCCATCGCCCGAGGGGTCGATCCAGCGGATTTCTTCAATTTCCGCCGCTGGCATCACCGCAACGTCGATCTGCACCTGGAACAGCTCGGCCTGCACGGTGAAGCCCGGTTCGTTGGCGGCAGGCGCCGAGAATTGGCCCAGGTACGTGGCGTTCTCTACCTTGATGTGCAGGTTCAACTCTTCATAAAGCTCACGGGCCAGCGCCTGGACGGGTTGTTCGCCCGCGTCGATCTTGCCGCCAGGTTGCATGAACGCCTGGGTGCCGCGCTTGCGCACCAGCAGGGTCTGGCCGGCTTGATCAATGAGGATGGCGGCGGCGATGCGGATGGTTGAATCATTCATGAAAGAATCGAGGTCTCTTCGGGCTGTTTGATAAATACGCTGTACTTGGCGCCTTCCATCGCTTCGAACGCGATCAATTTGTCCACCAGCGGCAAGTTCAGCACTTTGCCGGCATTGAGCAACAGCATGCCGTTATCGGCGTTGAGGTTACGGGCCAACACCATACCGGCCTCAAGCTCACGGGTGGTGAGGACTTTGACCGTAGGGTCGCCCAGGGTCACGTCGCTGAGGAAGGTGGCGCAGGCTTGCACAAAATCTTCCACCAACGCCGGGTCATACAGGCGCCCGGCGTACTTGCGGATATACAACAGCGCTTCGTCGCTGTTGAGGTGTCGCTCCAGGATCAGGCCTTTCTGCAATTCGATAAAGTCCACCGCCAGCTTCAGCAGCCGTGAACCGGGCGGGATGGTATCGCCCTTGAGGTGGTCGGGAAACCCCGTGCCGTCCCAACGTTCCTGGTGATGACGAATGATCCGCGCCGCGTCCTTCATCGGCTCCAGGGTCATCAGCAACGACTCGCTCTGCCCCGGATACTCACGGTACAAACCGCGGTCGGTGCTATGCAGTTTGTCCGACGGTGCAACCATCATGCTGTCGGTCCAGCTCAACTTGCCGATGTTGTACAACGCGGCGGCCATGGTCAGGTCACGGGTGCTGGATTCGTCCATGGACTGGGCGGCGCAATACACGCGGATCAACTCGATCAACGCACGGTTGGTCTGTTTGTCCTTGGGCAAGCGCAGGTTGGCCAGCAGCGAGAAGACTTCGGTGCCGGTCACGTAGCTGCGCTTGAGCTCGTCGTAGGCCAGGTCGAGCATGTCGGCGGTTTGTTGCAACTCGGCGGTACGCGCCGCCACACGTTTTTCCAGGGTGGCGTTGAGCAGCTTGAGCTGTTCGGTCTGGTCTCGGGCCAGGCGTTCAAGCCGTTGGTGCTCGAGGGTTTGCTGCAACACCAGTTGCAACTCCTCGTCGTTCCAGGGTTTGCTGATGTAGCGGTGGATCTGCCCGTCGTTGATCGCCTTGATGATGGTGGTCAGGTCGGCGTAGCCGGTGAGCAGGATGCGGCTGGTGGCGGGATACAGGCGGTGGACCTCGGCCAGCAGCGTGGCGCCGTCCATGCCGGGCATGCGCGCATCGCTCATCACCAGATCGATAGGCCGGGTCGCCATGATCTCCAGCGCCTGGGCGCCGCTGGTGGCCAATACCACGTCATAGGGCTGGCCGCGCAGCAGGCGGCGCAGGCTGTTAAGGATCGACTCTTCATCGTCGACCAGCAAAACAACGGACTTCGTAGCGAGTTGTTCATCCATGGCGACTCTGCCTTCAAATTAAACGAAGTTAGGCTAAATTGAATCCGCGCAATACAAAGCGCGATTGATTTGACGCCAACTGGCCGTCGATATCAAGGGAACTCAACTATGCTGCACTGCATGCTCGCGCCCCGTTCAGTTGTAGAACCAGGGAAGGAATTGTCATGCCATCAAGCCTTTTGCACGTGCCGAGTGCGCCATGAGGACGGAATCGGGCCGGGCCAACCGGCGCATCCTGATCGTGGATGACACGGCTTCGATCCACCAGGATTTCCGCAAGATCCTTTGTGCCGACGAGTACGGCGAGCCCTCCCTCGACACTCTGGAGTCCGCCCTGTTCGGCACCACGGTGCCGGTGCGCCAGGCGTTTGACCTGGACTCGGCCTATCAGGGCCAGGAAGCCTTGGCGCTGGTCAAGAAAGCCCTGGACGCCCACTCGCCCTACGCCATGGTGTTTATCGACATGCGCATGCCCCCTGGCTGGGACGGCCTGCACACCATCGAACAGTTGTGGGAGGTGGACCCCAACCTGCAAATCGCGCTCTGCACGGCCTATTCCGACTATTCCTTCGAGGCCATCGAAGCGCGCCTGAAGTACAACGACCAACTGCTGATCCTGAAAAAGCCCTTCGACCACCTGGAAATCCGCCAGATGGCCAGCGCCCTGACCTGGAAATGGCAACTGGCCCAGGACGCGGCCCTCAAGGTGATCAGCCTGGAGCGCACCATCGAGGAACGCGTGCAGGAGCTGCTCAAGGTCTCGCACTTATTGCAATACGACGCCCTGACGGAGTTGCCCAACAGCACGTTGCTGGGCGACCGCCTGACCCAGGCGATCGCCTTGGCCCGCAGGCACGACACGCAACTGGCGGTGATGTTTCTGGGGCTCGACCGCTTCAAGCGCATCAACAACGCCCTGGGCTATCCGGCAGGCGACGAGGTGCTGGCGCAGGTGAGCCTGAGCCTGGTGGCGGCGGTGCGGGCGTCGGATTCGGTGTTTCGTTATGGCTCCGATGAGTTCGTGGTGCTGCTTAACGATATCCAGCACCCCCAGCAAACCCAGCACATTGCGCAAAAGGTACTCAATGCCGTCAGCGCGACTCGCCATGTCGCGGGGCATGACCTGAGTGTGAGCGCCAGCCTGGGCATCAGTATTTACCCCGATGACAGCGACAATGCCGTGGGTTTGCTCAAGCACGCTGAAACCGCGATGCGCACCAGCAAAGAACGCGGCCCGGGGGATCTCAGCTTTTACACCGAAGACATGAACCTGCGCGCCCAGCACCAGCAAAACCTGGAAAGCGCGATCCGCCAGGCGCTGGACCGCGATGAGTTTGTGCTGCATTACCAGCCCAAGCTGGCGCTGGAGACCGGGCGCATCGTCGGTGCGGAAGCGCTGACACGCTGGTTTCGACCGCAGTCGGGTTGGGTCAGCCCGGCGGAGTTCATTCCGGTCGCCGAAGACAGCGGCCTGATCGTACGCCTGACTCAGTGGGTACTGCGCCAAGCCTGTACACAGGCCCAAGCCTGGCGCGAGATGGGCCTGGCGCCCCTGCGCATGTCGGTGAACATCTCGGCGATCGACTTTCGCCAACGGGACTTCGTCGACAACCTGGCCGCCATCCTCAAGGACACCGGCCTGCCGCCCACCCAACTGGAACTGGAAATCACCGAAAGCGTGCTGATGCAGAACGTCGACGAAACCGTGGAAACCCTGCAAAAGATCAAGGCCATGGGCATCCGCCTGGCCCTGGACGATTTCGGCACTGGCTACTCCAGCCTCAGCTACCTGCGGCGCTTTCCCATCGACGTGCTGAAGATCGATCAATCCTTCGTGCGCGGCCTGCGCATCAATAGCCAGGACGAACAACTGATCAGCGCTATCATCGGCATGGGCAAGAGCCTGGAACTGAACATCATTGCCGAAGGCGTGGAAACCGTCGGCCAACTGAATTTCCTCAAAGCCCAGCAGTGTGAGGAGGGCCAGGGTTTTCTGTTCAGCAAGGCGCTGCCTTCGAAAGATTTCGTGCAGTTGCTGCAAACGGATAGCGCGACACTGATGCCGGATCAATAAAATCAATAGCCCTGGGCCTGCAAGGAGTGCTCGCTTGAGCAATGTCGTAAACCACCGTTCCGGCCTGATGTTCGCGTTATGCCTGGGCACCGCATCGCTGTCAGCCGCGCCGCTGGACGAAGCACTCAAGCCCTTGCCGGCGGTTCCAGTACTGGACCCTGCCAAGGTTGAATTGGGTCGCCAACTGTTCAACGAGCCGCGTTTGTCGGTCAACAACACCTTGTCCTGCGCGAGCTGTCACCAACTGACCAGCGGCGGCGCCGACAACAAGCCATTCTCCATTGGCTTTGACGGCAAACCGGTGCAGATCAACACCCCGTCCGTGTTCAACGCCAGCCTGAACTTCAAACAGTTCTGGAACGGTCGGGTGGACACGCTGGAGGCCCAGGTCGAGCAGGTGGTGATCAGCCCGGTGGAAATGGGCAGCGACTGGAAAACCGTGGTGCGCAACCTGTCTGCCCTGCCCGCCTACCAGAACGCGTTCGAACAGGCCTATCCCGATGGCGTCACCGCTTCCAATGTGCAAAATGCCCTGGCCACCTACGAGCGCACGCTGCTGACACCCAACTCGCGGTTTGACCAATACGTGCTGGGCAACACCGATATCCTGACCCGCCAGGAAAAATACGGCTACCAACGCTTCAAGGATTACGGCTGCATCGCCTGTCACCAGGGCGTGAACATTGGCGGCAATATGTTCCAGAAGTTCGGCGTGATGGGCGACTACTTCAAGGCCCGCGGCAACCCGCTGGAATCAGACCTGGGGCGCTACCTGCTGACCCAGGATGAAGAGGACCGCCATGTGTTCAAGGTGCCCAGCCTGCGCAATGTGGCCGTCACGGCGCCGTACTTCCACGACGCCTCGGCCAAGACCCTTGAAGAGGCGGTTGACGTAATGTTCAAGTACCAGTTGGGGCGCAACCCGTCCCAGGAAGACAAGGACCTGATTATCCAGTTTCTCAAGACCCTGACCGGTGAATGGGCGGGCAAACCGTTATGAGACCCTTGTCACGCCGACGCACCAGTCAGATCCTGCTAGGCCTCATCACCCTGCTCCTGGCCTCCACCCTGGTGTTTTTGTACTTCAAGTCTTCACGCGACCAGACAGCCACTTATACCCAGTCGCGCGACTTGATCCGCCAACTCCAGCAGCTCAATGCCCAGTGGGACAGCGAAGTACTCAAGGCCCGCATCGCGATCACCCACAACTACGACCCACTGGTCACACCGCTGACCGAAATGACCCGCATCGGCGCTGAACTGGAGAGCCGCGACACCTACCACAGCGCTGCCGACCTGCCCGGTTGGCAAGCCAGCCATGCGGCGTACCTGACGGCCATCGAGGAAAAAGCCCGGCTCGTCGACCAGTTCAAATCCCACAACGCAGTGCTGCGTAACTCATTGGCTTTTTTGCCGACGGCCGAAGACGACATCCAGGCCCAATTCAACAGCATGACCGACGAAGGCCGCCTGCAACTGCAAAGCGTGGCCACCGACACTTACGACCTGCTGCTCAGCAGCCTGGAGTTCGCCCAGGTCACCAGCGACGAACGTGCCGCCGATATCCTGGTGGGCCTGGGCAAGCTGGCCATCAACCAACAGAGCCTGCCCAGCGAGTTCCAGGCACCGGTGGAGATTCTCAGCAATCATATTTCGCTGATCCTGCGCGAACAGCCACTGGTCAACAGCCTGCTCGAGCGGATTGCCGCCGTACCGGTGGCCGAACACCTCGATGACCTGACCACTCACCTCAATCAGGACCAGCAGGCCACTGACCTCATCGATCATCAGTACCATCGCTACCTGCTGATCTTCTCGACCTTGCTGGTGGTGTTACTGCTTTATCTGGCGGTGCGCCTGCTGCGCAGCTTCGCCGAGATCAACCGCGTCAACCGCGCGTTGCAGGCCGCCAACGAAACCCTGGAGCAACGGGTGGAGCGGCGCACGCAACAGCTCAAGGATGCCCAGAGCGAGCTGATGGACAGCGCCCGCCAGGCCGGCATGGCGGAGATCGCCACCAACGTGCTGCACAACGTCGGTAACGTGCTCAACAGTGTGAACATCTCCGCCGACCTGGTCAGCCGCAAGTTGCGCAGCAGCAAGGCGCTCGGCCTGGGCAAGGCCATGCAACTGATCAACGCTCACCAAGGCGACCTGGGTACCTTCCTTACCGAGGATGAAAAGGGCAAGTTGCTGCCGGGCTATCTGAACCAGTTGGTCGAAGCGATTGCCACCGAACAGCAAGGCATGAGCGATGAGCTGGCGCAGTTGAGCAAAAGCGTGGACCACATCAAGGACATCGTCTCGACCCAGCAATCCTATGCGGGTGCGTCTACCTTGCTGGAGCCGGTCAATATCAGCGCCTTGATGGATGACGCCCTGCGCATGAACGCCGGCGCGCTGAGCCGTCACCATGTCACTGTTGTGAAGGCGTACGCCCCGGTGCCGGAGATATTGGCGGACAAGCACCGGTTACTGCTGATCATGGTCAACCTGATCAGCAATGCCAAATACGCCATGGACAAACTGTCTGAGCGGCCACGGCAAATCACCCTGGCGGTGGAATCGGTAGGCGATGAGACCCTGAAGATCAGTGTGAAGGACGATGGCGAAGGCATACCGCCCGAGAACATGGCACGCATCTTCACCCACGGTTTTACCACCCGCAAGGAAGGCCACGGCTTCGGCCTGCACAGCTGCGCCCTGGCCGCCGTGGAAATGAACGGCCAGCTCAGCGCCCACAGCGACGGGCCGGGCCTTGGCGCCGTCTTCACCTTGACCATCCCCCTGACCCTTGCCGGAAGCAGCTCATGAACCAACCTCCCAACCGGCGCATCCTGCTGATCGATGACACACCGTCCATCCATGAGGATTTTCGCAAGATCCTGATGCCCGACGAAGCCTCAACCGAAGCGCTGGATGAGATGGAGTCGGCACTGTTTGGCGACGCGGCCAAACCTCAAGCCCAGGCATTCGAACTGCACGGCGCTTATGGCGGCGAAGAAGGCCTGGGCTTGCTGACCAGCGCCATGGCGCAAGAGCGCCCCTATGCGTTGGCCTTCGTTGACATGCGGATGCCCCAGGGTTGGGACGGCGCCAAGACCATTGAAGAACTGTGGAAAGTCGCCCCTGACCTGCAAGTGGTGGTGTGCACCGCCTACTCGGACTATTCCTGGGATGACCTGTTGTTTCGCCTGCACGCCCACGACCGCCTGCTGATCCTGAAAAAGCCGTTCGACAACATTGAAGTCCAGCAAATGGCCAACACCCTGGCCAACAAATGGGACATGGCGCGCCGCGCCTCCCTGCAAACCTCGCAGCTGGAGCGGTTGGTGGAAGAACGCACCCAAGCGCTGCAACTGGAAATTGAAGAGCGCAAGCTCCTGGAAAGCCAACTGGTGCAGTCGGAAAAACTCGCCTCACTGGGGCAACTCGCGGCCGGTGTCGCCCATGAGATCAACAACCCGGTGGGCTTTATTTCCTCCAACCTCAGCACCCTCGACAGCTACTTCAAGCAGCTGCAACAGATGCTCGATGCCTACCAGCGCAGCGAAGCGCACATCGGGGCGCCAGAACATCGCGAACCGCTCACGGCATTGCGCAACGAGCTGGACCTGGATTTTCTCAAGGACGACATTCCGATCCTGATCCGCGAATCCAAGGACGGCATCGGCCGTGTGGTGCAGATCGTCAAGGACCTGAAGAACTTCTCACGGGTGGATAACGACCAGACCTGGCAATTCGCCAACCTGCAGCAAGGCATCGATTCGACGCTGAACATCGTCGCCAGCGAACTCAAGTACAAGGCCGATGTGGTCAAGCACTACACGCCGCTGCCGGAAATCGAATGCCTGGCCTCCCAACTCAACCAGGTGGTGATGAACCTGGTGATCAACGCCGCACAAGCCATGGGCCCTGAGCGCGGCACCATTACCATCAGCAACGGAGTGGAAGGCGAAAACGTGTGGCTGGAAGTCGCAGACAACGGCTGTGGGATTGCCCCCGACACCGTGCAGAAGATTTTCGACCCTTTCTTCACCACCAAGCCGGTGGGCGAAGGGACGGGGTTGGGGTTGTCGTTGTCCTACGGGATCGTCAAGAAACACCGTGGCGATATCAGCGTCAGCAGTGAGGTAGGCAAGGGTACGAAGTTTCGGGTAGTACTGCCGATTCGGCAGACGGCGGCGTAGGGCACGCCGCCGAATCATGCTCATGCGTCAGCTTTTTTCGGGCTCGACCCAAACGATGCAAAACGCTTGTTGAACCCGGCAATCCGGCCTTCGGCCTGGGTCTTGCGCTGCTGGCCGGTGTAGACCGGGTGCGAGGCGCTGGAGACGTCCAGCGGGATGTAGGGATAGGTGTTGCCGTCGCTGTGCTTATGGGTGCGATCACTGTCGGCGGTAGAACCGATGAGGAAGAACACGTCGGCGGCAGTGTCGTGGAACAGCACGGTGCGGTAGTCGGGGTGGATACCAGCTTTCATGAGGCCTCCGGGGCGTCTGGGTGCGGTTGATTTGTTATACAGTAACACAACATCAAGCACCCAAACGAGAACCTTTTGCAATAAGGTTAGGCTTGTTGCGTCTAGTAAGACGATGCTGAGAGCGGCCCGAAACTATCAATGCTGACAAGGGTAGAACCGAATCAAGCGCCGACAGGTGTCTATCCCACGCCAGTCTGTCCCACCCGCGTTGCCAAACTGAATATTCCCACAGGTTGTCTATGGTTTCCTGACAGGCGCAGAATGGCGGATCGACCTGAAGAGTCCGAACCCAAGGAAACCGTATGAGCCTGTCCTTGTTAAGCCGCTACGCCTTCTTTGCTGTGTGCGTCATTTTCACCCTCGCCAGCCTCCCCTTTATCGAACATGAATGGCTGTGGCCGATCACGCTGGTCACCGGCGTACTCAGCCTGATCGGCATTGTCGACCTGCTGCAAAGCCCCCATGCGGTGCGCCGTAACTATCCGATCCTGGGCAATATCCGTTACCTGGTAGAAACCATCCGCCCGGAAATCCGCCAGTACCTGCTGGAGTCCGACAGCGACGCCCTGCCCTTCTCCCGCGCCCAGCGCTCGCTGGTGTATTCGCGCGCCAAGAACGAAACGGCGGACAAACCCTTCGGCACCCTGATTGACGTGTACCAGTCAGGCTTTGAATTTATCGGCCACTCCATGCGCCCTGCGCCACTGAGCGACCCCAGCAGCTTTCGCGTGATGGTCGGCGGCCCGCAGTGTGCACAGCCATACTCGGCGTCGGTGTTCAATATCTCGGCCATGAGTTTCGGCTCATTGAGCGCCAACGCGATCCGGGCACTCAACCACGGCGCCAAGCTCGGCAACTTTGCCCATGACACCGGCGAAGGCAGCATCAGCCCCTATCACCGAGAAAACGGCGGCGACCTGACCTGGGAACTGGGCAGCGGTTACTTCGGTTGCCGCACCAGCGACGGCCGTTTCGACCCCGAACGCTTCGCCGTGCAGGCCCAGAACCCGCAAGTGCGCATGATCGAAATCAAGATGAGCCAAGGTGCCAAGCCCGGCCATGGCGGGATCCTGCCCAAGCACAAGGTCACCCAGGAAATCGCCGATACGCGCGGCATCATGATGGGCGAAGACTGCATATCACCGTCACGCCACAGTGCGTTCTCCACGCCCATCGAGCTGATGCAATTCATCGCCCAATTGCGCGAACGGTCCGGCGGCAAACCGGTGGGCTTCAAGTTCTGCCTGGGCCACCCGTGGGAATTCATGGGCATCGCCAAGGCCATGCTCGAAACCGGCATCCTTCCGGATTTTATCGTGGTGGACGGCAAGGAAGGGGGCACCGGCGCCGCCCCCGTGGAGTTCACCGACCATATTGGCGTGCCACTGCGTGAAGGCTTGCTGTTCGTGCACAACACCCTGGTGGGCCTGAACCTGCGCGACAAGATCAAGCTGGGTGCCAGCGGCAAGATTGTCAGTGCGTTCGACATCGCCAGCGTCCTGGCCATCGGCGCCGACTGGGCCAACTCGGCGCGTGGTTTCATGTTCGCCATTGGCTGCATTCAGTCGCAGTCATGCCACACCAACAAATGCCCGACTGGCGTCGCCACCCAAGACCCGCTGCGCCAACGCGCGCTGGTGGTGCCGGACAAGGCCCAGCGCGTGTTCAACTTCCACCGCAACACGCTGCACGCCCTGGCAGAAATGCTCGCCGCCGCCGGGCTGGAGCATCCGTCGCAGTTGTCGGCCAAGCATTTGGTACGTCGGATGTCGGCGACGGAGATCAAGCTGTTCTCTCAGTTGCATGTGTTCCTCAAGCCTGGGGAGTTGCTCACCGGTGAAGTGAATGGCGAGTTCTATTCGCGCATGTGGCAGATGGCGCGGGCGGACAGTTTCGAGCCTCATGAAACCGCAGCAGCCTGAAGGACGCCTGCCATGCTGAAAGTCATCGCTGAGGACTTTATCAAGCCCGAACATGTGGAAACCGTGCGCCCCTGGTACGCCGAACTGGTGGAAAAAACCCGCCAGGAACCGCTGTGCATTGCCTACGACTTGTTTGTCGATCAAAAAGACCCCGGGCACTTCATTTTTATCGAGCAATGGCCCGATCAGGCGGCGCTGGATGCGCACTGCCAGACCGAGCACTTCACCCGGTTGGTGCCCCAGATCAATGAGCATCAAGCCAAGCCATGCCGGGTCTTGTTGATGGACGCTTTCTGACAAGACCCGCCGCCTGCTGAACCGGACCACCGACGGCATCGTTGAAACAAGGAGATTCACATGCCGTTATTGGACTTCGTCGCTATCGCCGCGCAACTGCCCGACAGTTGGACATCCACACGTCTGGGCCAGGTTGGCCCGGCGCGGATCAAAGTACTGCGCATGGATGAACAGGCGTACGAGGAAGAGACCCACGACTACAACGAAGGGTTGTTGGTGATCAGCGGGTACTTGCACCTGCGCATCGGTGATCAAGCCATCAGGGTGGACGCCGGCCAGATGTACCTGGTGGAAGCCGGCACTGCCCACGGTGTGCTCATAGGCAGCCAGGGCACCCTGGTGATCATTGATCTCTAGAGACATTCAGTAATACCCAGCCTTTGCAATTGCTTACAAATACCGCCAACCTGCGCCCGCCCTACGTGCGGCGACGCCCACGCTCACCTATCGTCAATCAACTACTTGTTCAAGAGCCCGCTGCCATGCTGAACGGACGCGACCCGCGCATCGATTTTTTTCGGGGCCTGGCGTTGATCTTCATTTTCTGGGATCACGTGCCTCACAACCCCCTGGCCAATGTCACCGTGCAGAATTTCGGCTTCAGTGACGCCGCCGAAATCTTCGTGTTCCTGGCCGGCTACGCGGCGGTGCTGGCCTACGGCAAGATCCTGCTGCGCGACGGCTACGTGTTTGCCTGCGTGAAGGTCCTGCGCCGGGTATGGACGCTTTACGTGGTGCATATTTTCCTGTTGGCGTTGTTGATGGGCATCGTGATTTTTGCCAACAGCCATATCGAAACCCGCGATCTGGTGCAGGAGATGGGCCTCGAGTATTTCCTCACTCACACCCAGCAGGCCCTGCTCGATGAGCTGTTGCTGCGCTTCAAACCCAACCTGACCGACCCATTGCCGCTGTATATCGTGCTGATGATGAGCCTGCCCATTACCCTGCCGCTGCTGGTGCGAGCGCCCACGCTGATGGTGGCGATATCGTTAGCGGTGTATCTGCTGGCGCCTTGGCAAGGCTGGAACCTGCCGGCCAGCAACGGCGGCGTGTGGTACTTCAACCCTGTCACCTGGCAATGCCTGTTTATCCTCGGCGGTGCGTCGGCCTTGCGTTCGCCAGGCCCGGTCGATGCACGCCCGCTGCTGCGCCAACCGCTATTCGTTGCCGCTGCGGTCTACGTGTTGGTGACCTGCGTGATCACCTTGTCGTGGCGCTGGCCCGAGGTGCACGACGCCTGGATGCCGAGGGCGATTGGCGAATGGCTGTACCCGATCAGCAAGACTGACCTGTCCCCCGTGCGCCTGCTGCACTTCCTGGCCTTGGCCTACGTCACCGCCAAACTCCTTCCCGATGTCGGCTGGACGCAACAGTGGCTGGCCCGACAACTGGCGCGGATGGGGCGTTATTCACTGGAAGTGTTTTGCCTGGGGGTGGTGTTGGCACCGTTGGCCGATATGCTCAATGCCATGGCCGGCGACTCCCTGGCGATCAAGCTGACCACGGCCCTGGCAGGGGCGGCGCTGATGGCGGCACTCGCGGGGTGGCTGGACGTGAACAAGCAACTGAACCAACGCGCCGCCGCCCGCGCCGCATCGCTACATAGTTAGCCACGGCGCCCATCAGCGGGATGGTTCCATTGCCCTTCCACCTCACCGTGAAAGGAAATGGCGCCATGCCCACCCAGTTACTGCTCAACGGTTTATCCGGGACCTTGCAAGACAGCGAGTCCTGGAACCGGCAACAAGCCCTGGCAATGATCCGCGACACCGTCGCCCAAACCCTGGCCAGCCTCACGCCCACCCAACAACGTGAGTATGTGAAGCTGCAGCGCGAGGCACATCGCGCACTCATGACGGTGGAAGCCGCCAACAACACCCTGATCAGCACCTTCAAGGCGCAGGGCCTGGCACGCCTGAGGGCGAAGGTCGGCGGCCAGGATCCAGAAAAAATCTACCTGCACACACGCTATCTGGAACCGGTCTCGCCGCCCCTCCCGTGGGAGCCCCGTGCCAGCACGGTCAACGGCCTGAACCCCAAGCGCTTTCGCAGGGCGTATGACGAATGGAAATACCGGCCGCACCTGTCGACGATGTCATTGTGGGAAGCCGCATGCCTGAACTTCAGTTTCGCCACCCAGACGCGCCAGGCTTCCGGCCACACATTCGTCGACGCTTCCTACCTGTCCGGCAGCCACGACAAGTCGCTGACGGTGGAGTCGTTTATCGCGATCACCCGCGAGCTGGACCTGGGCGGCGCGCTGCAAGCAACCCTCAATGCGCAGTTGCGCCCGGACGGCAACCTGCATGCCCTGTTGCGCACCAGTGCACGCGCCTGCCTGCGCTTCGAGGCCCTAGAAGCCTATCGCAATCGCCGCAGCTCTGGCCTGACCCTTGGGCTTTACAACACGTTGATCGAGGCCATCGACAAGGATGAAACGGTCCAGCACATTGAGCAATTGGCGCTGAGCAAACCGTCAGGTGCGTTTCCGCAGGTCACCCTCACGCCGCCCGCCAGCGCTGTTCCATTGCCGCTGCTGCTGATTCCGGTCGCCAGCCTTGGAGTAGTCTCCTACTTCCCTTTCCGCCCCGGTGGCGCGCTGCGTTTCCATCCCGATGCACGCAGCGCCCATGCCCAATTTCTGGCGCAACTCAAAGAAAGCCATCGCAAACACGACCTGGGCTGGTTTTCTCGCCAGTTGCCGATCACCGAACTCAACGAGTTCAAACGCCTGTTGTACGCGCAAGAGCGCCCCGAGGGTTTGTCTGCCGCTGCCGCTTTTCTGTACGACAGCCTGCACTACCTGTTCCCCGAGCACACGCTGGCTGACCTGCGCTTCACACCCGTGCCCAAGAGCCCGCGTCCCGTTTCAGTGGTCGACACCTTGACCGCCTCGATGGTGCAACAATTGCAGTCCAACCTGGCCACATTGGCCAATACCCGTACGGACCGCGACGTGCAAGCCGTCATCGATGGCGCCGCCGCGATTGCCGCCGAAGTCCTGGAATTGTTGCTGACGCCTGTACCGGGCGGCGTCACCGGCTTGAACCGGGTCATGCAAGTGGCGGTATTCGGCAGCCTGGCCCACAGCGTCACGCAGGGCGTCAACGAAGCGCTCAAGGGCGAGGCCAGTACCTTTGCCGCCGCGATAGGTGACGTCGCCGACCTGGCAATCAGCGGCCTGCTGATCTCTACCGCCGGCCGAGTACATCGTCGCCGCATGAACCAGTTGCTCCAGCAACTGGGCAACCCGCGCAAAGTCACGCGCAACGATGGCAGCCCTGCGCTGTGGAAACCCGACATCAGCCCCTACGCGATCCTCGACCAGCACCTGCTCAACGGCCAGATAGCCAATGCCCAGGGGATCTATTCGCTCAGGGGCAAACAGTACGTGTGGCTTCAAGCGGCCGAGCAAAAACACGTGGTGGAGGTGGGCTACGACAACCGCCTGATGCGCTTTGTGCTCAAGAACGACCACCAGGGCGGCTTTGCCCCACCGATTGTGTTCGCCCCGCACCTGGACGCCTGGACGCTGGACCTGCAAAACGCACACACCCTGTCCAACGTGCAATTGGCCGAACGCATGCTGCCCAATGGCGCTGCCGCCGTGCCCATTGAGTCCATGGAAAACCTGCTGCGCAGCACGGCCACCAGCCGCAGTACCCTGGATGCTATCTGGGCAGGCCAGCCGACGCCGGTCAACCTTACCGAAGGGGTGCGTCGACTGCAGGCCGACCGTGTGATCGAACAACTCATCCACACCTTTCATCGACGCGACCACATGCCGCCCCACGCCGACGGTGCCGTGCTGTGCCTGCTGACTCAATTACCGGAGTGGCCGGCGGGCGCGGCAATCAATGTGTATGACGGCCAAGGCAATCTGAGCGAAACCTACAGCGCCAGTGAGCAGACGACCACGGCCATTAATATCAAGCGGCGCGACGATGGCCGCTACGCGGGGCTTGATGATCCTGCTGACAGCGAAACGACGAGGCAGGCACTGTTTGAGCTGATCCTGCGCCAGCAACCCGCCGGTTCCGTATTGGGCAAGGCCGGTAGCCCGCTGCTCAACAATACCCAGCGTATCGCCCGCTTGCGCCTGCAAATCAGCGCCCTGGCCCAGGCCCGACGTGCCGACCTGTTCAACGCCATGACTCGTTTCGCCGGTTACGCCCGCCACGAAATGCCTGCGGACCATCCGGCCCGTTCGCTTGTACCCACCAGGGTGGCTCAACCGCTGGTAGCGATCACGCCATTGCTGCGAAAACTGCACGAACGCTATCCCCCGCTCACGCCAGCCAACCTGGCACAATTGCTTGAGCAACACCCACTGACCTCAGAGCAGCAAGCACGCTTTTTACAGGACGCCACCCTGCCACCCACAGTCCATCAAGGGCTGGAACAACACCGCATCGCGTTGCGTCTCGATGCCGCCATCGACGGCCTGTACCATTCGCGCCCGTTCAATCCAGACAACGACCAGTGGGCCCGGGAGTTTGCATCCAGCCTGCTACGCACGCGGCTCAACCGCGCTTTCGTGGTGACCGAGGTCGTCGATGGCGTTATCACCCGGCCCTATGTCTCGACGGGGCCCGATGACACCACGGTTGAACTGCGCCATTACGGCGAAGGCCGCTACGAAGCGTATGACATGCGCAACGGCGGCACCATTCCTGTATCGCCCACCACCGACAGTTTTTACCTGGCCATTGCCTCGGTGCTGCAACCTCACGAACGCACCCAATTGGGCATGACCGCCGACACCGATGCCAAGGGCCTGCGCAAAACCCTGGGCGACCTGATGAGCGAACGGCGCGGCCCCGAAGGTGTCAGCCTGCTCAACGGTTCTCTGGGGCAGTACGAACAGAATGTGCTGCTGCCGGCGCACGTGCAGGCCAACGCCGAGGGCATCTATCAATGGCGAGACCAGCAGTTGATTGCCCTCTACGGCTCGCTGTATCCGATCACATTCGATCAACAAGTGCTCAAGTGGCGGCTCAAGCATCCGCAGAAAGTCGGCGTCGATACACCACGGCTCGAACACAATGGCCACGGTGCCTGGCGCTTGGCCAGCGAAGACCCGCTTAGCTGGGATGACCATGCATTGCTCTATCGCCTGGGCCCGCAAGAGCTCCACATCGACCGGCCAACCTCGGCACGCATCCTCGCCATCACCGATACCCCGGCTCGGGCCCTGCGTGAAGTGCACAGCGCCGGCCTGCCGCCACCGCCGCTGCTTGCCGATACCCGTAAGCGGGTGGCTATCGAGCGGCAAATCCTGCACTTCATCGAGGCCATGCGCACGGCGTCAGCCCGCCACAACGCCCGCCCGACCCTGCAATTGATGTTGCTGAGCCTGCTGCCGGGCTGGCCTGAGACCCATGTGTTGCAAGTGGTGGGCAGACAACGCCAAGTACTGGCGCAATACCCGGCCAGGGTCAAAAACCCCATAGAGAAGATCTTGATTTCAGAAGCCGACGCCCGAGGGCCGACGCCGCTGCACGATGCGGCACTCAATGACACCCTGGTCCAGGCACTGCTGGGGGAACTGCCAGGCACCGTGCAAGAACGCCAGTTCAAGTTGGCAAAGAAAATCGCCGAGTACGCCTACCAGGAACGGGCCCAGTTGTTCGAGCAGTTTTACACGCAAAGCGAACAGCCCGGCACACTTCTGGAGACGCGCCTGAAAGCTCAACATCCCCATCTGCCCGTCAGTGCCGTCAGGGCCATCCTCGGCCAGGCCACGCTCAAAGAACAGCGCCAGCTCCAGGACAAGGATCAGGTCGGCCTGCGCCTGGCCGAACAAGCCCGGCTGACCGCCAACGACCTGCGCCTCAACCGTGCGTATGAAGGCCTGTACCTGACCACCCTGATGAACCCCGACAGCGACTCCATCATCCTGCACTTGCTCAAAACCCTTCCGGGCTGGCCTGCACAATTGCGCCTGGATGTTCACTCTGAACGCGACCCGGGGCGCCTGCTCGAGAGCGGCGGTAATCTGAACGGCACCGATCGCCGCTCACTTATTCGGGAGGGTGGGCGTTACCGTGCGCTCGACGCACAAGGCCGTTCACTCAACGATCCGGCAGACAGTACCTGTGACCTGTTGAGCGCGATTATCCTGCTGCTGTCGACATGCGAATGCGAGGCCTTGGGCGTGGCTGACCGGCTGGACCCAACGGCGCTGCAGGCGCGTATCGTCGACCTGGCGCTCAACCAGCGTGTGTCGATCAAACGGTTGCTCGACCTGCCCCATATTCCGCCATGGCTGCAGCCGCCCATGCAGGTAAACAGCTCGTTCGTGGTGTACCCGCTTTCACTGCAAAACCTGTGGCCCGCCCGCCCCCTTCGGTCGCCAGACCTGATCAGCAAAGTCCAGGCGCTCTACCCCAGCCTCAATGCGATGCACGCCGGTGATCTGATCGACTCACTGGGCCTGTCACAACCCGCCCTGCTGCTGGAACTGGAACGGCGCAGAGTCGAATACGCCAGCCTGGATTACGGTTTGACTCGGTGGGCAGAAACCCCGCAGCCCATTGACGACTCTGCCACCGACCCCTTGGGGCTGAACATGGGCCGGCGGCGCCACCTGGCCCAGCACATTCGTCGGGCCTGGCGCCGGGAAACCTGGCGCGGCCATATCCACGGCCAGTTCGATACCCACTGTATGATCCTGCGTCTGGATGACAACAACCTGCCCGACGCCGACTTCATCCTGGGAACACGGGGCTTTGAACACATTGAATACCTGAACATCTCGGGCAATGCTTTCCCGCCCACCGGCAACGCCTTTCTGAGTCGCTTTTCCAATCTGCGTACGCTGAATATCGATTGCCTGCTCAACGAGCTGCCCGTCGAAATCACCCAGATGCGCCAGCTGCAAATTCTGAATCTGGGTGGCAACAACATCACCTTGACCGAGGAGGCTCGCCAACGCTTGGGGCAAATGACGGCGTTGCAGGAGTTGAACCTGAACGACAACCCGTTGCGCCTGGCTCCGGACGTCAGCGCCATGGAGCGTTTACGAATCCTCAACCTGCGTAACACCCAGCTCGATCAATGGCCCGCCGGGGCTGAAAGCAGGCCTCTGCTGACCCAACTGCTGCTCCAGGAGAATCAACTGACGACGTTGCCGCCGACCCTGTTCCAATCCGATCGAAGGGTCCGCTCCAGCCGCAATATCAATTTGCATGACAACCCGCTGAATGCCGAGTCCCTGGCATTGATAGGTGAATACCGCCTGCGCACCGGGAACACCGCCGGTGGGCCACTACCCGGAATTGTCCATCAACTGCTCCCGGCAGGTTGTTCCGATTGGTTGAGCGGCATACCGCAGGCTGAACACGCACAACGCCGCACCCTCTGGGACCAACTGCTGCAGATCGAAGAGCCCAGGCCCGATGACGCCTTTCGGGTATTCCGGGATTTGACCAGCGCTTATGCCTACCGCAATACGCATTTGCGCCCAGCACTGACCGAACGCGTCTGGAAACTGATGGAGGCCATGGGCAACTCCACTGAATTGCGCAATGAAATCTTCCTCAACACCTACCTGGCAGGCACCTGCGGCGACGGTGCGCTGTTGACCTTCATTGATATGGAAATCGCGCACCGGCGTCACCAGGCCAAGGTGCAACCCGCCACTCTGCAAGCCAGCCGCGAACTGATGGAACTGAGCATCAGCGTATTTTTCCTGCGTGAACTGGACCAATTCGCCGAGGAACATATTCTGGCGCTGCGTGCCGCTGACAAAAACCCGGACGACGTTGAAATCAAGCTTTACTTGCGCATAGCGCTGGCTCAGGAGTTCAGCCTGCCGGTAGGTCGCGAGGAAATGCTGTACTCGGTCGACAGCTGGGTCAGCGCCGCAGACGTCACCCGCGCTCGCCAGCGGCTGCAAGCGCTCAAGAACACCGACGCCGCGTACGAAGCGCTGATGACCGAACCCTTCTGGATCGAGTTCATGACGCGCCACCTGCCAGAGCCATTCACGGCCATTCGGGACACCACGCGCCACAAAATCGAAAGGCTTAATCGGGAGGAATTGGACAGACGCTCGGACGCCTACCTGGACCGGCGCCAGGCAATCATCGACGATGAAAAGGAGGAGTTGGCCTCGCTGCTGCGACAACTGACGCAAGCCATACGGGCGTCAATCACCCGGCCCTGAAAGAAAACGGCCCGCCTGCTGCGGCAGGCCGTTGCAACAGGTTAAACCGAGCGCGTTGCAGTGCTAGGGGTAGCCGTTGGCTGCAATTTGAACACATGGTAAAGCACAGTCAGCAATACCAGGAACGCAGGCCCCACATACAAGGCCACGCGGGTGTCCGGGAAGTACGCCATCAGGCCCACCACCAGTACCAGGAACGCCAGCGCCAGGTAGGAGCTGACCGGGTACAGCCACATGCGGTACTTCAGGCCTGCCTGCTCGGCAGGGCTCAAACCTTTGCGGAACTTGAGCTGCGCCAGCAGGATCATCAGCCAGGTCCAGATCGCGCCGAAGGTGGCGATGGAGGTCACCCAGACGAACACCTGGTCCGGTACCAGATAGTTGAGCAATACGCCGAGCAGCAAGGCAAAGATTGACAACAGCAGCGCCTTGCGCGGCACGCCATTGCTGGAGGTCTGGCCAAAGGTAGCTGGCGCCTGGCCGTTCTGCGCCAGGCTATAGAGCATGCGCCCGGTGCTGAAGATACCGCCGTTGCAGGAGGACAGCGCGGCGGTGATCACCACGAAGTTGATGATGCCGGCAGCGGTCTTGATGCCAAGGCGCTCGAAGGTCATCACGAACGGACTGCCCTGGGTGCCGATTTCATTCCACGGGTAGATCGACAGGATCACGAACAACGCGCCGACGTAGAACAACAGGATGCGCCAGAACACCGAGCCAATGGCGCTGGGGATGGTCTTCTGCGGGTTGCGCGCCTCACCGGCGGTGAGGCCGATCATCTCGACGCCCAGGTAGGCGAACATCACCATCTGCAATGACATCAGCACGCCCTGCACGCCATTGGGCATGAAGCCGCCATGGGCCCACAGGTTGGAAATGCCCAGTGCAACGCCGTCATTGCCGAAGCCGAAGGCAATGATGCCGACGCCGCCGATTACCATGGCAATGATGGTGACGATCTTGATCAGTGCAAACCAGAATTCGAACTCACCGAAAGCCTTTACCGCGATCAGGTTGATGGTGCCCATGCTGATCAGTGCCGCCAGGGCCCAGATCCAACGCGGCGTGTCGGGGAACCAGACGCCCATGTACACCGCTACGGCGGTGATTTCCGCGACGCAGGTCACCAGCCACAGGAACCAGTAGTTCCAGCCGGTGAGAAAACCCGCCAACGGCCCGAGGTAATCCTGGGCATAGCGGCTGAACGAACCGGCCACGGGGTTGTGTACCGCCATTTCACCGAGGGCGCGCATGATCACCAGAATGGCCAGGCCACCGATGATGTACGAGAGCATGATCGCCGGGCCGGCCATTTCAATCGCCTTGGCCGAACCCAGGAACAGGCCCACACCGATGCAGGCGCCAAGCGCCATCAGGCGAATATGCCGTTCACCGAGTTCGCGTTTGAGCGGTCCGCCTTGAGCGGTCTCGCCAGGGGGCAGTGGTTTGCCGACAGGCATAGGGATACAACCTCATTTTGTTATTGGATTAAGCCACCGAGCCTGTGGTGCAGCAGCGTGTAGGCCGATACACCGGCTTGACCGGGTCTGCCTCGTGGGCAAACCCGCCTGGCGGGCGTAGGCGGCCAGGTCAGCGGGGCGTCAGTATAAAAAGCAAGCGGTAGGATATTTCACTCGGCGGTTGCAGGAGCTGAGTGCAACACGGTTATTGAATTGAAGCCGGAGCATCATGCCGCATTGCCATGGAATTTTGCATGACCTCTCCC
>NZ_MPOR01000114.1:0-260 GCF_001896155.1 Pseudomonas sp. FSL W5-0203 | reverse complement strand
GTCAATGATTCTTCAACTGAACCACCGCTTTCGCAGGCAAGCCAGCTCCCACACTGGTTGTGGGTTGCCCACAGAATCGGCACCCGGCATAGAACCCTGTGGGAGCGGGCTTGCCCGCGATGGCGACCTGTCAGTCAATGATTCTTCAACTGAACCACCGCTTTCGCAGGCAAGCCAGCTCCCACACTGGTTGTGGGTTGCCCACAGAATTGGCGCCAGGCATAGATCCCTGTAGGAGCGGGCTTGCCCGCGATGGCGAC
>NZ_MPOR01000012.1:0-149444 GCF_001896155.1 Pseudomonas sp. FSL W5-0203 | reverse complement strand
CGTTCCAGGTGACCGAATATGGCGCAGCGGACGGGACTCGAACCCGCGACCCCCGGCGTGACAGGCCGGTATTCTAACCGACTGAACTACCGCTGCGCGTAACACTTGAAGCGAATGGTGGGTGATGACGGGATCGAACCGCCGACCCTCTGCTTGTAAGGCAGATGCTCTCCCAGCTGAGCTAATCACCCTTCGTTTCGGTGTGGCGCGCATTCTACGGAGCGACCCTAAGTCTGGCAAGCACTTTCTTAAATCTTTTTTTTCAGCCCTTCCAATGGCTTAGGCAGGGTTGGCCTGCGGCGTGATCAAGAGAATAATGCCCCCCTTTGTATAGAGGAGAGACTCACCCCATGTGGTTCAAGAACCTGCTTATCTATCGCCTGACCCAAGATCTGCCTGTTGATGCCGAGGCGTTGGAAGCGGCCATGGCCACCAAGCTGGCGCGCCCTTGTGCAAGCCAGGAGTTGACCACTTACGGTTTCGTCGCACCTTTCGGTAAAGGTGAAGATGCTCCCCTGGTTCACGTCAGTGGAGATTTCCTGCTGATCGCCGCCCGCAAGGAAGAACGCATCCTGCCGGGCAGCGTGGTGCGTGATGCACTTAAAGAGAAAGTCGAAGAGATCGAAGCCGAGCAGATGCGCAAGGTCTACAAGAAGGAGCGCGACCAGATAAAGGATGAAATCATCCAGGCCTTCCTGCCGCGTGCCTTTATCCGTCGCTCGTCGACCTTCGCTGCAATCGCGCCGAAACAGGGCCTGATCCTGGTCAACTCGGCCAGCCCCAAGCGTGCCGAAGACCTGCTGTCGACCCTGCGTGAAGTGATCGGCACCCTGCCCGTCCGCCCTCTGACGGTAAAAACCGCACCAACTGCAATCATGACTGACTGGGTCACCACCCAGAAACCGGCTGATGACTTCTTCGTCCTCGACGAATGCGAACTGCGCGACACCCACGAAGACGGCGGCATCGTGCGCTGCAAACGCCAGGACCTGACCGGCGAAGAGATCCAGCTGCACCTGACCACCGGCAAGGTCGTAACCCAACTGTCCCTGGCGTGGCAGGACAAGTTGTCTTTCATGCTCGACGACAAGATGACCGTCAAGCGTCTGAAGTTCGAAGACCTGCTGCAAGACCAGGCGGAACAGGACGGCGGCGATGAAGCCCTGGGCCAACTGGATGCCAGCTTTACCTTGATGATGCTGACTTTCGGCGATTTCCTGCCAGCGTTGGTTGAGGCACTGGGCGGCGAAGAGACGCCACAGGGCATCTAAGCAACACCGATCCAATGTGGGCACGGTCAGTGTGGGAGCTGGCTTGCCTGCGATAGCGGAGTGTCAGCCAGAGTAGTGCCGACTCATACACCGCTATCGCAGGCAAGCCAGCTCCCACATTTGATTGCATCGACAACTCAGAAATCGAATAAAAAAGGACATCCCCATGCGCGCACTCGCCGCCTTGAGCCGCTTCGTCGGCAACACTTTTGCCTACTGGGTGTTGATCTTTGCCGTTGTCGCCTTTCTCCAACCCAGCTGGTTCATCGGCCTGAAAAGCGCCATCGTCCCACTGCTGGGCCTGGTGATGTTCGGCATGGGGTTGACCTTGAAACTGGAAGACTTCGCCGAAGTCGCTCGCCACCCCTGGCGCGTAGCGTTGGGCGTGGTCGCGCATTTCGTGATCATGCCGGGCGTGGCATGGTTGCTGTGCCAGGCGTTCCATTTGCCGGCGGAAATTGCCGTTGGCGTGATCCTGGTCGGTTGTTGCCCAAGTGGCACGTCGTCCAACGTCATGACCTGGCTGGCCCGGGGTGACCTGGCGTTATCGGTGGCGATTGCCGCGGTCACCACCCTCCTCGCTCCGCTGCTCACACCGGCATTGATCTGGCTGCTGGCCTCGGCCTGGCTACCGGTGTCGTTCATGGAGCTGTTCTGGTCGATCCTGCAAGTGGTGCTGCTACCCATCGTACTGGGCGTGGTTGCGCAGCGCTTGCTCGGTGATCGGGTAAGGCATGCGGTGGACGTGCTGCCACTGGTGTCGGTGGTCAGCATTGTGATCATCGTCGCGGCCGTGGTTGCCGCAAGCCAAGGCAAGATTGCCGAGTCGGGCCTGCTGATCATGGCCGTGGTGATGCTGCACAACAGCTTCGGTTACCTGCTGGGCTACTTCACCGGGCGCCTGTTCAAGTTGCCCTTGGCGCAACGCAAGTCGTTGGCGCTGGAAGTCGGTATGCAGAACTCCGGGCTGGGTGCCGCGCTGGCCAGTGCACACTTTTCGCCGCTGGCGGCAGTACCCAGCGCGTTGTTCAGCGTCTGGCACAATATTTCCGGCGCATTGCTTTCTACCTACTTCCGTCGCATGAGCGAGAAGGAAGACCGCCGCGCATCAGACGCCGCGTAATTTCAGCTCTCCAGAGAACTTCGCGGGGATGACCTCGCGACGCACCAAGCGATTGCCCTACCTATAACGAACGTGGCGCAAGCAAGTGCAGGGCCTTGCTTGCACCTATGCTTCAACACCGCTGAGCGATGTATTAATGCCTTAGTCGAAGTATCTTTGACGTAGAGGCAAATTCAACTCCGCCAGCAGAGCGTTTTCGTTATACGGCCACGGGTTGTAGGTGGAGGCCGAAAAGTTACGACCGAGGAACTGAAAAGGCTGATGACTGGTAGGAAGTCCAACGGCCTGGCGTTCCAGGTTTCTCTCCCAGGCAAAATTCGGATCAGGATGGCCTACAAACGTATAGCCCGGTAGAAAGGTACCCTGACCGCCGTTGACCGCATGACTAAGCTCATGGTAGAGAATCACGGCAGGGGGGCGCCCGTGTCCGGGAGTGATGAAACTTCGCTCATGAATCAGCACGGGATTAGTCGCAGGCGCCCCTCGGACACCGTTTGATATAAAGCCGTACGCGGGGTCATTTTCGAGACGATTGGCGTCTTGAGGCGAGGGAGGGCTATCTGGATCGCGGTGATGGTATGAGCTTCCATCCAATCCCTCTCGAAGGGTTATCGGCGCGGCAAGGGAATCGATTTCTGCCAGCATCCCCTGCCCTGTGGGTGAGCTGCGCAGAAACTCCAGGTTGTCTTCCATGTTTTGGATGAAGTCTTCGCTCCCCTTGATCTTGATGCTGCTACCGTTACTCGAAGCGCCTAAATGACGAACGCTTGCAGGTGAACGCACACCATTAAAATTATCCACCCCGCGTTGCCCATATACGATATCGGATGGGTTATAAGTCGTGACGGTGTCCTGCCCTCGTCCCGTGTATATAACATTGCGGTCACCACCATTAATGATGTCGTCACCGCCCCCGCCATGCAATATATTGCGCCCTCTGCCGCCATAAATTAAATCGTTACCCTGTCCTCCGTCCAAGTAGCTGATTTTTGCATCCGGACCACCGCCCGCACGCAGCTCATCACTCCCCTTGCCACCATATATCACCGTATTGCCAGTACCGCCGGTGATGAAGTCATTGCCATCATTTCCCTCTGCATAGCTATCACCGCTGCCCAGGTTGATGATGTCAGAACCGTCTCCACCAAATACATTCGTCCGGCCTGCCCCGCCATAAAAGATATCGTTACCCGCGCCGAGATTGACAAAGGTTTGCTCACGCCCTCCATAGTCGAGACTGACGCCATCGCGCCCACCCCCGGTATCAATGTAAAGACGCTGTTGATCAGCAGAGTTATTTTGGAAAGGCAGGTGGTACGACTGTCCATTAACGTGTGCAACAAGCCCTCCATCTCTGCCTCTTTCAACATGGACTCTGTCGTCGCCATCACCGGTAGATAACAGAACATGCTCACTTTGCTTTGAAGGGTCATCAGCGTCATTGGCGGAGCCGCGCTCAATGGTGACATTGTCATCTTTATAACGGTTAGTACTGATGCGAGCAGGCTCTTGCCCGGCAAAATTTATTTGTCCTTGCTGACCACGGGCAGCAGCCTTGACTTCCTCTCGACTAGGACCAGACCGGTAGTACGGTTCGCCCTGCGGCGCAGCAGCTTGCCTCGCCTGCCGCTGAGACTCATTATCGCCGCTGGTGTTTTCACCATAGGTAATCGGTCCCGCCTGGGAAGAATTGAACTCTACCGGGGGAGCATCATTTGTGTTGTTAAACATCAGCTGCACATTCGCCGTGTTTGGAGCAGCGCGTGCTTCCTGCCTGGCAGGATCAGCCGCCTGGCGATGACTTTCGTTGTTATTTTCATTTTCGTAAGATCGTGAACCGGGTGATGCTGCAACAGAAGAAGTTTCCATTGTGTACCTCCAATTAACACTCGGGCTTACGAACCTTATGTGGTGTTACGGGTGGAGGCCGTTCCTTGCCATTGGGCGAAAACTTCCTGACTCCTGCGCTAAAACATAGAACTCAACCTGCACACCGGCGATTCCTCCCAAACCCCTCGATTTAAAAATGGGCAGCCATTGACGTCGCATGAGCGAGCACAAAACAGCCGTGCGCTGGAGGCCGCGCCGTAAACTTGATCACCTGATTTAATTTCGGCACTCTAGCGAGCTACGCGAGGACGACCTCGCGACGCTATCAAGCGCTTACCCGGGGACGACCCCACTTTGATAGAAGCGAGGTCATCATGTCCTGGATCATTCTGTTTTTTGCCGGGTTGTTTGAAGTGGGCTGGGCCGTTGGCCTGAAGTACACCGACGGTTTCAGCAAGCCACTGCCCACCGCCCTGACGATTGCCGCCATGGCTGTCAGCCTGGGGTTGCTGGGGCTGGCCATGAAGGAGTTGCCGCTGGGCACCGCCTATGCCATCTGGACCGGCGTGGGCGCCGTGGGCACCGTAATCGCCGGGATTATCCTGTTTGGGGAGTCCATGGCGTTGTTTCGGTTGGCAAGTGTGGCGTTGATTATTTGTGGGTTGATAGGCCTCAAGATCAGCGCCTGAGTCATTGGTCGCTCCCGGCATTGGGAGCGACTTCCTTTAATCAGCGAGCAAAGTACCGCTCACGCAACGAAGTTCCCAGCTCGTCAGCAAGGCCATTCTCAGTGGCCCATGCCGGGTTTGTATTCGTAGGTGGCGTTGAAGGATCGTTGTCGAAGTCGAAAGGTGGCGCATTAGTCGGCTGGCCTACTGCCTGCCGCTCCCTGTTTGACTCAAATTGCGGCCGGTCAGGATCAGCTTGATCAGCCCCTACAAAAGTTTCACCAGCCAATGCGGTGCCATTGACACCGTTATAGGCATGCCCCATCTCGTGAAACAGCGGAATAATGGGCGGCCGCTTATGCTCTTCCACCACAAATGAAGGGTCGAATAGAATCGTTGCGTCATCTGCCGGAGCGCCCGGGATACCGTCATTGATATAACCATGAGCCCAATCATTCGGTGGTTCTTGACGAGGGTCACCCGCGTCGACCCCTTTACGCCCATAGTTATAAAAAGCGCCCTCCCCTTCGGGCTGTTGCACAACCTTGATTCGCTCAGGCGTTTTATCCAATGCACCCAACATTTTCTGTCCCGTTGGAGAACTTTGCAAAAATTCAAGGTCGTCGTTAAAACGCTGCTTGAATTCCTCAGTCCCCTCGACATTAAAGGCCTTACTGCCGACTTCTGTTGGAGACACTATCTTCAACTGCGAACCGAACGTTCGCTTGATACCGTCGCCGTCTTTCGCATAGATAGAATCGACATCCGATACTGAGTTGATCGTGTCAAGCCCTCTACCGCTGTAAAAGATGTTACGCCCCTTCCCACCAATGAGAACATCATCATCCCTGCCACCGTGCATGACGTTATGTCCGGAGCCGCCCTCTAATAGATCATTTCCGCGCCCCCCATCCATGTAACTGCCGCCGCTCCCGCCACGTAGTTTGTCGTTGCCGTTACCCCCATACATGACGCTATAACCTAGGCCTGCAGTAATGGAGTCATCACCGTCATCACCTTCGGCATAAGCAACCCCTGCGCCCAGCGTCAGCGTATCGTTACCTGCGCCGCCATATACATTGGTCCTGCCCCCGCCGGCTTTGAATCTGTCATTACCATCGCCCAGCTTGACGCTCACCGGCAGCTCAAGATCATCGGCAACAGACACGTCATCGTCTCCGCCATTGGTGTGGATTTCAATCTTTTGACGACTTCTTTCATCCTGATAAAGTGGAATCTCATAGGACTTGCCGTTAATGTCAGCAATCAGCCCTCCATCGTTAGATTTTTTTATATGGACTTTATCGGCTGCATTTCCCGTCGTGATGACCAAATTCTCTTCTTTTGGTGGCCCGAAAAATCCTTTGCCACCTCTAACATTCAGCTCTATCTGTATTCCATCCTCACTGAAAGGCATATTTGGAATGATCTTCACGGGTGCCGACGTCACGCCAGATTTACTTTGAGATTTATCAATACCCGTCAAATAATTTAGCTGGCCCGTAACGGTCCCTTGGGCTGGAGAGTGGTGAAGAGACGGAGAACCAACAGGCATATTCATAGAAAGTCATCCTTAGCATTAATTAGCTGCGATGACTATGTGGCGGGCCTGACGAAACCGTTCCGTCAGCTGAATGACTTTTTACCCTATGCAGTAAGTTTCGAGAATTTTCCGACAGCAACACTCACATTTCTCAGGGCCTTACTTGAAGCATTACAACAGGCCCTGAGCTTGCAGATCATGCGCAATGGTACTGATGACTATTCGAAATACCTAGGCCGTATCGGCAAACCGAATTCCGCCAGCAGCGCATTTTCATTCCTGCGACGCATCGGATTGCCTTGGCTGCCTCTGAAGCTCGTTATCGCCACCATAGGTCACCGGCCCCACCCGGGCAGAGCTGGTCTCTACCCGGGAAGCATCATGCTCATTGCTGTACATAAAGGGCACACTGGCCGTGTTCGGAGCAGCCTGAGCACCCTGCGCTGCAGGGTCAGCCGCCTGTCGATAGCCTGCGTCGTTTTTTTCATCTTCGCTGGAGCGTGAAGCAGTCGATGGTGCAACAGGCGACGTTTCCATCACTAACCTCCGAACATGCATTTGGGATTACGACGGTTAGGTGGTGCTACGGACCGAAAACGTTCCTGAAACCGAGTGGAAACTTACCGACGCCTGTGCAGAAGATACTCATCAAGCACCAGACCAGCGCACAATCCGGATCGTTGATGAGCCTCCATTACCGACGAAAAACTACCTTAAACTTCCGCGTAATTTTCCAACCAATGCGTGCAAAGCATTCGGTGTCACCGTCTCACTTTCCACCGGCTCACCCGCCACCAACACCACCCGCGACCAGATCCGATGGAAAAAGCCCTTGTTCGGATCGCGGCTGAAGAAACTCCCCCACAACCCCTGCAACGCCATGGGGATCACCGGCACCGGCGTCTCCTCCAGGATGCGTGTCACCCCGCCACGAAACTCATTCATCTCGCCATCGGCTGTCAGCTTGCCTTCCGGGAAGATGCACACCAACTCGCCATCCTTGAGGTACTGGGCAATGCGCGCGAACGCCTGTTCGTAGATCTGAATGTCTTCATGGCGCCCCGCAATCGGAATCGCACCAGCGGTGCGGAAGATAAAATTGAGCACCGGCAAGCGGTAGATCTTGTAGTACATGACAAAGCGAATCGGCCGACGTACTGCACCGCCAATCAACAGCGCATCGACAAACGACACATGGTTACACACCAGCAACGCCGCGCCTTCATCCGGGATGGCTTGCAGGTTGCGATGCTCCACGCGGTACATGGAATGGCTGAGCAGCCAGATCATGAAGCGCATGGTGAACTCGGGGACGATTTTGAAGATGTAAGTGTTAACTGCGATGTTGAGCAGCGACACCACCAGGAACAACTCGGGGATCGACAGCTTGGCCACGCTCAACAGCAGGATGGACACGATGGCCGAGACCACCATGAACAGTGCATTGAGAATGTTGTTGGCCGCGATCACCCGAGCCCGTTCGTTCTCGGCGGTACGCGACTGGATCAGCGCATACAGCGGCACGATGTAAAAGCCACCAAACACACCCAGGCCGAGGATATCGAGCAGCACCCACCACGCCTGGCCGTAGCTGAGCACCGCGAGCCAATCGTTGGCTTGCACGTTCTGCGGGAAGCCGCCGGAGTGCCACCACAGCAGCAGGCCGAACACGGTCAGGCCAAATGAGCCAAACGGCACCAGGCCGATTTCCACCTTACGCCCGGAGAGTTTTTCGCACAGCATCGAGCCCAGGGCGATGCCCACCGAGAACACCGTGAGGATCAAGGTCACCACGGTTTCGTCGCCGTACAGCCATTCCTTGGCATAGGCCGGGATTTGCGTGAGGTAGATCGCGCCGACAAACCAGAACCATGAGTTGCCGACAATCGAGCGCGACACCGCCGGCGTCTGCCCCAGGCCCATGCGCAACGTCGCCCACGACTGAGTGAAGATATTCCAGTCCAGGCGCAGCTGCGGTGTCGACGCCGCTGCGCGCGGGATGCTGCGGCTGGCCAGGTAGCCCAGCACCGCCACGGCCACAATCGCCACCGCCACCACCGGCGCGTAATGGGTGGAAGACATCATGATCCCGGCACCGATGGTGCCCGCCAAAATTGCCAGGAACGTGCCCATCTCCACCAGGCCGTTGCCGCCCACCAACTCATCGTCGTGCAAGGCCTGGGGCATGATCGAGTACTTCACCGGGCCGAACAGCGCCGAGTGAGTGCCCATGGCAAACAGCGCCAGCAGCATCAGTTCAAGATGATTGGTCAGAAAACCCGTCGCGCCCACCGCCATGATCACGATCTCGCCGATCTTGATCGCGCGGATCAACGCGTCCTTGTTGAATTTCTCGCCAAACTGCCCGGCCAACGCCGAGAACAGGAAGAACGGCAGGATAAACAACAAAGCACACAGGTTGACCCAGATGGAGCGGTCACCCTCGATGGTGAGCTTGTAAAGGATGGCCAGAATCAGCGACTGCTTGAAGATGTTGTCGTTGAACGCGCCCAGCAACTGGGTGATGAAAAACGGCAAGAAACGCCGTGTGCGCAGCAAGGTGAATTGCGAGGGGTGGCTCATCGTCCGTGTACCTGCGTGGCCTGTTATTGATCAGGCCACGACTTTACCTAATCCCGCTTACTTATTCCCTAACCCTGCAATGCAAGGCGAAACAAAAAGCTCGCCTTTATACGCCCCCTGCACCGTGCGCTTGGCCACGATCAGCCACATCAATGCCAATGCCCCCACCAGCACACTGCCGAACACACTGAAGAACCCCAACTGCAACAGACTCGCCAGTTTCAGCGTTGCCAGGGCATACACCCCAAGCGGAAAGGTAAAGCCCCACCAACCGAGGTTGAACGGAATGCCTGCGCGCAAGTAACGCAAAGTAATGAGCACCGCGATCAACATCCACCACAGGCCGAAGCCCCACAGGGTGATACCTGCAATCAGGCCCAGACCATGGGCCATTTCACCGACATTCGCCAGGCCATTGGCAGCGAAGATCGCCGGCGCATCGCCTCCCAGCAATAACATGCCCAGCGCGCCGGTGCCGATCGGCCCCAGGGCCAGCCAGCTCGACGCCGCCATATTGGCGTGAGGCAACTTATGCAAGGCCATGCGCAGCATCAGGATGGTCAGGATGCTGAACGCCACCGGCAGGGAGAACGCCCACAGCACGTAGCTTGTCACCAGCATCACCAGTTGCGAATGGGCATCGGCCAGATGCGGCGCCAGCAAGCCGCCGCTGGCCGCGGCCACTTCGGCAGCTACCACGGGCAACAGCCAGACAGCGGTCATCTGGTCGATGCTGTGCTCCTGGCGGGTGAACATCATGAACGGGATCAGCACGCCGCAGGCCAGGGACATGGCCACGTCCAGCCACCACAATGCCTCGGCCAACGGGATCACATCACCGCCCCAGCGCGGCAAACCGAACAGCAGCAAGCCATTAAGAATGGTCGCCAGCCCCATGGGGATAGTGCCGAAAAACATCGAGACGGTGGAGTGCCCGAAGATGCGTCGCGCCTCGTGGAAAAACATCACCCAGCGGGCGGCGTAGAGCACGCTGAACAGCACAAACAGGCCGATGGTGAACAGCCACAGGCCCTCGGCGATAGCGTGCAAACCTGGCAAGTTGACTGGCAACTGGGCCAAGGCCAGCGCCAGCACACCGGTGCCCATGGTCGCGGCGAACCAGTTCGGGGTGAACTGGCGAATCACTTCCCGGGGACGGGCCAAGTGACTGAAGGGTTTGTAGCGGTGAGTGGTCGAGCAGCTCATGGGTTAATCCTCTTCCTCATTTGAGGTTGGGGCCATGATAGAACCTGATCGAATATCTATATAACGGGTAATATCTCTAACTGTTATCTATTTCACCTATATTAATCGTAATCATGCGCTGGCCCTTGCCTGCGCCGTGTCCTGCCACAACAACCCAACAAGCGCGCCGAGAGACAGCAAGATAAGCACCGCACCGTAGCCGTCCGTGGTCGCGATCAGGCCAAAGACGCGGCTCAGGTTACCCGCCAACAGCGCCGGCACGCAGAACGCCAGGTAGCTCAATACATAGAACGCCGACATCAGGCCCGCCCGCTCATGGGGCAACGCCAGGCCCACGATACTGCGCACACTGCCCATGAAACCGCCGCCGAAGCCCAGGCCTGCGATCACACTGGCGACAAAGAACAGCCACAGGCTGGCGGTGTTTACGGCAACCAGCAGCAACCCCACGCCCACGGCCAGCAGTGCAGCCGACAAGCGCATCACCCTGTCAGCCGCGTGATTGCGCAGGCTGTAGATCATCACCGCGCCGCTCAAGGTCACCACCGCCACCAGCCCGCCGCCGATCAAGTGCGAGGTCGACCCGGTGGCGACGCGCACCAACGACGGCGCCAACGAGGAAAAGAACCCACCCAGCGCCCACACGGCCACATTCAATGGCATCGCCAGCCACAAGGCGCGGCGCGCCTGCGGCGGCACATGCAGGGTTGGCGCCAGGGACTGCAAGGCGCCGGGTATACGACTGACCGTTTCAGGCAGGCGCCACACATACAGAGCCTGCAACACCATCAAGCCCAGCAGGGCGTAATAGATCAATTGGGTTGGCCACGGCGCGAACTCCACCAGTAACCCGCTGCCCAGGCCACCACTGGCCATGCCGAGCATCGGTGCAAGGCTGTTGAGCATCGGGCCGCGGACGCGGTCGGTATCGAGCAGCGTCGCACTCAATACCGCTGTGGCAGTGCCAGTCGCGAAGCCCTGTAACGCGCGGGCGGCCAGCAGGCAGGCGGTGCTCTCAGCGTGGATAAACAGCAGCATCGCCACACTATTGAGCAGCAGCGCGGCGAAGATCACCGGCTTGCGCCCCAGGTAATCCGAGAGCGACCCCACCGTCAGCAGGGCCGCCAGCAGGCTCACGGCATAGACACCAAAGATGGCCGTGAGCATGGCCGCCGAAAAATGCAGGTGGTCTTGGTACACCTGGTACAAGGGCGTCGGCGCGCTGGAGGCGGCGAGAAAGGTCAGCACCATGATCACTAGAAACGCCAGGCTGGACCGCTGAGAGATGACACTGGACATGGGCACGCTCCGCTAAAGCTAATATTTTGCTTTTGTGCAGTGTGCTATTCGCTGGCGCTTAAAGCAAATTCTTTGTGTTAAGGTCTTGCCCATGGCGATCAAAGAAGGCCTCCGCCCGGGGGGCCGCAGTGCCCGGGTACAAGAATCCGTCCACAGAGCGGTGCGCGAATTGCTGGAAGCCCATGAGCGTTCCAGTGTCACCGTGCCGATGATTGCGGCATGTGCAGGCGTCACGCCGTCGACCATTTACCGGCGCTGGGGCGATCTGTCAGTACTGCTCGCCGACGTCGCCCTGGCCCGAATGCGCCCCGATACCGAACCGGCCAACACCGGCAGCCTGCGTGGCGACCTGCAAGCCTGGGCCGAGCAATACCTGGATGAGATGAGTTCGGACGTAGGCCGCAACATGATGCGCGACGTGCAAAGCAGCCCGACGCCAGGGTATTGCGTGAGCATCCTGAGTGGGCAGTTGCAGGTGATTGTTGACCGCTACCCGCAGGAACAGCCACCGAGCGTTGACCATCTGATCAACCTGCTCGCCGCACCTACGGTGTTTCGTATTCTGTTTTCGGCAGAGCCTTTGGCGGTAGAAGAACTGCATGCCCTGATCGAGCTGGCACTAAAAAACTGAAGCGCGTGCGCCGACACAAAATGTGGGAGCTGGCTTGCCTGCGATGCAGACACCTCGGTACACCCGTCAAGCGAAGTCGATACCATCGCAGGCAAGCCAGCTCCCACATTTGTTCGGTGTGCATCCAATAAAAAACGGCCTCTGATGAGGCCGTTTTGTTATTTCCAATCCCACATCATGTACGCATCCCACGCCCACTCACCAGCAACCGCGCGCAGCCGATATACAAGACGATGGTGGCGACGATCATAAAGGTGATCGCCACACTGATCTTGATATCCGACACGCCCAGAATGCCGTAGCGGAAGGCGTTGACCATGTGCAGCACCGGGTTGGCCAGGGATACCGTCTGCCAGAACGGCGGCAGCAAGGTGATGGAGTAAAACACCCCGCCCAGGTAGGTCAGCGGCGTCAGCACGAAGGTCGGGATAATGGAAATATCATCGAAGTTGCGTGCGAACACGGCGTTGATAAAGCCCAGCAGCGAGAAGATCGTCGCCGTCAGCACGACCACCAGAATGGTGACCCCCAGGTGATGCACCTGCAGGTGGGTAAAGAACAGCGACAGCAGCGTCACGATCACCCCCACCATCAGGCCACGCAACACGCCGCCCAGGGTGTAGCCGATGAGGATGGTGTGCGGTGACACCGGCGAGACCATCAGCTCTTCGATGGAGCGCTGGAACTTGCTGCCAAAGAAACTCGACACCACGTTGCCGTAGGAGTTAGTGATCACCGACATCATGATCAGGCCCGGCACGATGTACTCCATGTAGGTGAAACCACCCATGTCGCCGATTTGCCGGCCGATCAGGTTACCGAAGATCACAAAGTACAGGACCATGGTGATCGCCGGCGGCAGCAGGGTCTGCGGCCAGATCCGGGTAAAGCGCTTCACTTCGCGATAGACAATGGTTTGCAGCGCGACAAGGTTGGGTTGCAGTTCGGAACTCATACCGCCACCTTCGCCAGATTTTTCTCCACCAGGGACACGAACAACTCCTCAAGGCGATTGGTTTTGTTACGCAGGCTCAACACTTCGATGTTCTGAGTCGCCAACTGGGTGAACAGCGCGGTGATGCCCATGGCCTTATCCACCTGCACCTCCAGGGTGTGGCTGTCCACCAGCCGGCTTGGGTAGCCGAGCAACTGCGGCGCCACCGAGAGATTGTTTTTCAAGTCGAGCAGGAAGGTTTCCACATGCAACTGGCCCAGCAGGTTGCGCATGCTGGTGTTCTCGACAATGGTGCCGTGGTCGATGATGCCGATGTTGCGGCACAACTGCTCAGCCTCCTCCAGGTAGTGGGTGGTGAGGATGATGGTGATGCCCTTCTCGTTCAGTTCGGTGAGGAAGGTCCACATCGAGCGACGCAGTTCGATGTCCACGCCGGCGGTAGGTTCGTCGAGGATCAACAGGCGCGGCTCATGCACCAGGGCGCGGGCGATCATCAGGCGTCGCTTCATGCCACCGGACAGCGAGCGCGAAGGCACGTCACGCTTGTCCCACAGGCCCAGTTGGGTGAGGTACTGCTCGGCGCGTTCCTTGGCGACTTTCGCCGGAATGCCGTAGTAGCCAGCCTGGGTCACGACGATATCGAAGGTCTTTTCGAACTGGTTGAAATTGAATTCCTGGGGCACCACGCCAATGGAGCGCTTGAGCGCCGCCGGGGATTTGTCCAGGTCATGCCCGAAGATATTCACCGTGCCGCTGGTCTTGTTGACCAGGGTGGAGAGAATACCTATGGTGGTGGATTTGCCGGCACCGTTGGGGCCCAGCAAGGCGAAGAAGTCACCTTCGGCAACGTCCAGATCGATACCACTCAGGGCCTGGAAACCGTTGCCGTAGGTTTTGGTTAGCTGCCGGATGGACAGAGCGGAACTCATATCGGAATACGCACCAAAGAAGGGAATAGAAAGAATAGATGAGGGCACACCGCAGGTAGTTCAACCGGCGATGCAATGCGAGCATGGTGCTTGCCCATGCCGCACAAGTACAGTCACCCGTATTAATAGTGTGTATTAAGTCAACGCGGTCATCACCGCCTTGCGGTAGGCCGGGCGCTGTTGCAAGCGCTGGTACCAGGCCTCCAGATTCGGCATTGCCGGGCGTTCGATGGGCATCTCGAACCAGGCGTAGATGAAGCAGCCCAAGGGAATATCGCCCATGCCGAACGCCTGGCCGGACAGGTAGGGTTGCTCGGCGAGGGCTTGTTCGACGGTTTTGAGCGCGTCGATACAGGCTTGGCGCCCGGCATTGATGCTGTCCCAGTTTTGCTGGTCAGCCGGGGTGCGCACGATGCCCCAGAACACCGCCTTGAACGGGTCGGCGAGCGTGGAAGTGGTCCAGTCCATCCACTTTTCGGCGTTGGCCCGGGCTTGCAAGTCGTTGGGGTAAAAGTCCGATGCCTGCTTGGCGCACAGGTAACGCACGATGGTGTTGGACTCCCACAGCACAAAGTCGCCATCTTCGATCACCGGCACCCGGCCATTGGGGTTCATGGCCCGGTATTGGGGGGTATCGACCACACCAAAAGCCCCGCCCGCATCAATTGCTTCATAGTCCAGGCCGAGTTCCTCGGCGCACCACAGTGCTTTCCTGACGTTTGATGAATTTTTACGACCCCAGATCTTCAGCATGACCGCGCCTTATTGTGGATGAACTTGGCTGGATGAAGGCAGCAGCATACGCCGGTTCAGCCGCGGCTTAAATCGCTCTGCATATCGCCGAGCAGGGTGGGCGCATCGTCGGCAAACAGGTGCGGGTAGCACTGACGGATATGCCCGAAGAAAAATGCTTCAGGCACGTCAGCAAATTGCCCGTGGTCCACCACGTACTCCATCGAACGCTGACCCTGGCGATTGAACGCGTGGAACACGCTGTCGTGCAGGCCATCGAATTCCAGCGGCGGCACGTCGAACACCTCGCACAGTTGCTGGTTGAACGCCGGAGTGGCCTTGACCCAGCGGCCGTTCAGGTAAAGCTCGGTATAACCGTGCATGGCGAACACGTCACTCTTGAGCAGCGCGAGCAGCCGCGGTGTGGACAGGTGGTTGCGCACGTCCGCCAGGCCAATGCGTGCGGGAATGCCGCAGTGGCGCGCGCAAGCGGCGAGCAACGTAGCTTTGGGCACACAGTAGCTTTCGCCGGCCGCCAGGGCGAAGCTGGCGCTCAAGGTGTTGGGGTCACGGCTGAAGGTATAGGGGTTGTAGCGAATGGCCTCACGCACCGCGTAGTAAAGACTGACTGCCTGGTCACTTAAATCCGGGCGGGTTCCGCGATGTTTCTCGGCGAACTCCACCACCACAGGGTGGTCACTATCGATGAAGCGGCTGGGACTCAAGTACGTATTCATGAGCTTGATCTCCGAGGGGAGCCTGGAGTTTAACCACCAGGCCTGCCAGAGAGATAACGACGATTCGGCCAAATGCCGGCGCCGGCTGATGGGTTGCCCAGTACACCTTGTTACACCCTGATCACCCGGCTTGTTCGGATGCCGACTAAGCTCCCTGGTGGTTTCGCCCCTGGTTCACGGAGGATTGAATATGCTGTTGTTGTGGATACTGGTGCTGGTGGTCGGCATTGCCTACCTGGCACACCGCCGTACTGCCCCCCTGCCCGCCCTGGGCGTGGTCGCCGTCTACCTGCTGGCGATGGGCGCCTGGAGCCACGCACCGGGTTGGCTGCTGCTGATCTTCTGGGTGCTCCTGGCCGTGGTGGCCGCGCCTTTGTTGCTGCCCGACCTGCGCCGCCAATACTTCACCAAGCCGCTGTTCAGCTGGTTCCAGAAAGTGCTGCCGCCGATGTCCGAGACCGAGCGCGATGCGATCGATGCCGGTACCGTATGGTGGGATGGCGAACTGTTCAGTGGCCGCCCCGACTGGGACAAATTGCTGGCCTACCCCAAGGCGCAATTGACCGAGGAAGAGCAGGCGTTCATCGACGGCCCCACCGAAGAACTCTGCGCCATGGTCAGCGACTGGGAAATCGGCCAGGCCATGGACCTGCCGCCGCAAGCCTGGGAACACATCAAGACCCATGGTTTCTTCGCCCTGATCATTCCCAAGGAGTACGGTGGCAAGGGCTTCTCCGCCTATGCCCACTCCCAGGTTGCCATGAAGCTCGCGACCCGCAGCGGTGACCTGGCCTCCACCGTGATGGTCCCCAACTCCCTCGGCCCCGCCGAACTGCTGCTGCACTACGGCACCGACGAACAACGTAACCACTACCTGCCGCGCCTGGCCCGCGGCGACGACATTCCGTGCTTCGCCCTCACCGGCCCGCTGGCCGGCTCCGATGCGGGCGCCATGCCCGACACCGGGGTGATCTGCAAAGGGGAATGGGAAGGTAAGGAAACCCTCGGCCTGCGCCTGAACTGGGAAAAGCGCTACATCACCCTCGGCCCGGTCGCGACCTTGCTCGGTCTGGCCTTCAAGGCTTATGACCCAGACCACCTGCTGGGTGAGGAAGAGGACCTGGGCATCAGCCTCGCGTTGATTCCTACCGACACCCCTGGCGTGGAAATCGGCCGTCGTCACCTGCCGCTTGGCGCCGCCTTCATGAACGGCCCCAACTCCGGCAAGGATGTGTTTATCCCTCTGGAATACCTGATCGGTGGCCAGGAGATGCTCGGCAAGGGCTGGATGATGCTGATGAACTGCCTGTCGGTCGGCCGTTCGATCTCGCTGCCCGCCGTCGGCACTGGCGCTGCCAAGTTCACCAGCCTGGTGACCGGCCAATACGCCCAGGTGCGCGAACAGTTCAACGTACCGCTGTCGGCCTTCGAAGGGATCCAGGAAGCCCTGGCACGCATCGGTGGCAACGCCTGGCTGATGGACAGTGCGCGCATGCTCACCGCCAACGCCGTGGACCTGGGCGAGAAGCCGTCAGTGTTGTCGGCGATCCTCAAGTACCACCTGACCGAGCGTGGCCGTGAGTGCATCAGCCACGCCATGGACGTGCACGGCGGCAAGGGCATCATCATGGGCCCCAACAACTACCTGGGCCGCAACTGGCAGGGCGCACCGATTTTCATCACCGTGGAAGGCGCCAATATCCTCTCGCGTAACCTGATGATCTTCGGCCAGGGCGCCATTCGCTGCCACCCCTTCGTGCTCAAGGAAATGGCCCTGGCCGGCCGCGAAGACCATGACCAGGCGTTGAAGGAATTCGACGGCCTGCTGATGCAACACATCGGCTTTGCCGTCAGCAACGCCGCCAGCACCCTGGTGCTGAACCTGGGCTTCGGGCACTTCGAAAAAGCCCCGGGCAACCGGTTGAGCCAGGGCTACTTCCGTGCCCTGAACCGCCAGGCGGCTGCGTTTGCCCTGCTGGCCGACCTGAGCATGATGTTGCTGGGTGGCGAGCTCAAGCGCCGCGAACGCCTGTCCGCCCGCCTGGGTGATGTGCTGAGCCACATGTACCTGGCCTCGGCGGCGCTCAAGCGTTATCACGACCTGGACTCGCCGGACCATCTGGAGCCGCTGTTTGCCTGGGCCATGGAAGAAAGCCTGGGCGAATCGGAACGCGCACTGGATGAGCTGCTGAGCAACTTCCCGAACAAGGTGCTGGGCTGCCTGCTGCGGGTGATCGTGTTCCCATTCGGGCGTCGTCATACCGGCCCGTCCGATGCGCTGGATGCCGAAGTGGCAGCCGTGATCGGCCGCGCCAAGGGCGACCCGACCCTGGAAGAATTGCTGGCCGGCTGTTATCGCCCGCAATCAGCAGAAGATCCCGTGGGCGCCCTGCAACATGCCTACGACCTGCTCGGTGCCAGCCACCCCTTGCAGAAAAAACTCCACAGCGCGCTCAAAAGCGGCCAGGTCAAGCCGGCTGCCGGCGAGCATGCCATCGACGCGGCCCTGCAGGCCGGCGTGCTGCAACCGGCCGAGGCGCAAACCCTGCGCGATGCCGAGGCGGCGCGACGCAAGGTGATCGACGTGGATGATTTCAGCAAGGAAGAGCTGATGCAGGCAGAAGGTAAAGTCCGCTGAGTCGAGCGGTCATATAAAAACGGGCGCGAGAGGCTTATACTCTCGCGCCCGTTTTTGCTTTAGAGGCCTTATCTCGTGTCCAACGTCGTTGCCGATCATCTCGTCTTGCTCGACCACTTGCGCAGCATCCTGGTTGCCGTCGGCGAAGCCGAACAGGTACCCGAGGAAAGCCACTCGCTGTTCCTGGAGCGTTTCGACGAACTGCGCGCCCTGTTGCCAATCGACCCGATCGAAAGCCAGTACCTGGGCCAGGACCTGATGAGCCAGGTCATCCTGCGCTACCCGCAAATCGCCCACCTGGTGCCCCGCGACCTGCTGTGGTTCTTTGGCGGCGACTGCCTGCACTTCATGCCCGACGAAGAACTGGACCTGTACCAGGCCCTGGAAGAACGTCGCTATGAAGCCGAACAGAACGACGAACCGTTCGACTGGAACCAGGAAAAACAGCTGCTGGCGATGCCTCAGGACCAGAGCAAACACTGACGACTATGCTCGTTCCTACGCTCTGCGTGGGAACCTATCCTGTGACGCTCTGCGTCACCCGTGCACAGGCATAAAGGCAGGACGCGGAGCGTCCACCCACGCAGAGCGTGGGAACGAGCAACCGCGCTCCTACCGCCGCCGCAGCGTGGGTTCCTTGGCCATGCACTCCACCAGATAATCGATAAACACCCGCAACTTCGGCGGTAGGTACCGTGTGGGCGAATGCAGCAGCCACGCCTCGCCATGATACGAGGCAATAAAATCCCACCCCGGCAACACCTGCACCAACTCCCCCGCTTCCAATGCATGCCGCGCGGTGAAATACGGCAAGCTGGCAATCCCGACATGCTGCAACGCCGCCTCCAGCCGCACCCCGGTGTGGTTCGCCGCATACCGGCCGCGTACGCCGACCGTTACCGCCTTGCCAGCCTGGCGAAACTTCCAGCGTGAATCTCCCGGTGTTTCACCCAGATAAATGCAACTGTGCCCAAGCAGATCATGGGGATGGCTCGGTGTACCGTGCTCGGCCAGATATTGCGGCGTCGCGCACAACAAATGTTCGATGGGCAACAGCTGGCGCCCGACCAAGCCTGGCGGTGGGCTGTCGGTGATGCGGATGCTCAAGTCGACGTTGTCGTCGATCAAATCCACATGCCTATCTTCCAGGATCAATTGCACATCCACCTTGGGATAGCGCCGCAAAAATTCCGGCATATGCGGGTGCACCACAAATCGCCCCACCGCCTTGGGCACACTGACCCGCACCAGCCCCTCGGCTTCATGGGTAAATTGCCCACTGATTTCCATCACCGAGCGCGCCGCATTGACCATCTCCTGGCAACGCTTGAACACCTCCTCGCCGCCCTCGCTCAGGCGCAGCTTGCGCGTGGTGCGTTGCAGCAGGCGCGTGGCCAGGGCTTGTTCCAGGCGCGAGATGCTGCGGCTCACCGCCGAAGGTGAAACGCTGAGTTGCCGCGCCGCTTCGGAGAAGCTGCCGGTTTCCACGACCTTGACGAAAATCGCCATTTCACCCAATAACGGTAAAGGAAGATTGATGCTCATGACGCACAGGTCCATTGATAATTGAGCGGATTATCACCCATCTGCGCACTATTTATACTGCCCACAGAACCCTGATGCGGATGTAAATAATGACCGAGCGCCTGTTTTTTACCCACGACCACCTGACGGCCGAGCTGGAAGTGCTCAGTTGCACCCCGCACGAAGAGCAATTCGCCGTGATTGTGCAGTCGACCATTTTCCATCCCCAAGGCGGCGGCCAGCCGTTCGACACCGGCTGGCTCGGCGATAGCCAGGTACTGCGGGTCGTGCAGGAAGCCGAACAGGTGGTGCACTACGTCGACCAGCCCCTGGAACCAGGACCCGCCACTGCACGAGTCGACGCACAGCGGCGCGCCTTGCACACTCGTCTGCATTCGGCGGGGCACTTAATTGGCAATGCCGGCGAACGCCTGGGCTGGATGCCGATCAAGGCTCACCACTGGCCCGGCGAAGGCAAGATCACCTTTATCCGTGGCCAGACCGCGCAAGACATGGATGCGCAGACGCTCCAGCAGTGGGTCAACACATGGATCGCCGCCGACTATCCCCGCTATATGACGCTGGAAGATGGCACCCGCGAAGTCGGCTTCGGCGAATTACCGGCTTACGCCTGTGGTGGCACTCATGTCCAAGCGCTGAGCGAACTGGGCCAGGTAACGATCCTGGCGTTGTCGGAGAAAAAAGGCGCGCTCTCGGTGCGCTATGAAATCAATGCGGGAGGAGGCTTGCCTTAATGCCATTCAGTTAAGCTCAGTTCCCCTGTGGGAGCTGGCTTGCCTGCGAAAGCGTTAGTGCAGTAGCAGATGCAGTGACTGACACACCGCTATCGGGGGCAAGCCCCCTCCCACATTGGATCGCCCCAAAGAAACAGGCTACACGGCAATCGCCCCCGCCCTGCTCGGCTCAACCATGAACGACTTCAACGTCGACACCGTCGCCGCCGGGTCACGCGGATCACTGATCGCACGAAAATTCGTCAACATGCTATTGGCCGCCAACTCCACCGACACATACCCACGCTGGCGACTGTCGAAAAACTTCACATGGGGGTTGAGCGGCATGATCTTCATGAACGCGTCATAGGGAGGGCCATCTGAGGTGACCGACGAGCCAACAAACTCGGTGGCGACCACCGCCGAGTCCGGCCTTTCTGCGTCGGCATGCAGGTCGGTGGCCCAGAACGAATGAATATCCCCTCCCCAGAACACCGGGTTCTTCACGCGATTGCGCACGATCGACGCCAGCATCCGTGAGCGGTTCGCCATGTAGCCATCCCAGCCATCGGTCCAGCGGCCAAGCTTATGGTTGGTGAGGTCACGCTGCATCAGCGGCGCCACCAGCAGGTCTTGTGCGATCACATTCCACTGCGCTCCAGACTGGGCAAAGCCCTGATCCAGCCAGGCTTCCTGCTGCCAGCCGAGCAACGTGCGGCCAGGGTCACGCAGGTCGCTGCAGGGGGCGGTGACAATATGCCCCTGGTGGCTGCCATTGGCCGCGATGCACGGTTGCTCGGAACGGTACTGGCGACCGTCGAGCACATGGAAACGCGCAAGCCGGCCGTAATCCAGGCGCCGGTAAATGCGCATGTCCGGCCCCTTCGGCACGCTGCTGGCACGCAGGGGCATGTGTTCGTAAAACGCCTGATAAGCCGCCGCGCGTTGTTTGAAAAACTGCGCCACCGTCACTTTCGGGTCCTGGGACCAGCGGTTGGCGTAGTCATTCTGTACTTCGTGGTCGTCCCAGGAACGATGCTAGGGGCTGCGGCGTGCAGGGCCTGCAGGTCTGGATCAGTCTTGTAGAGTGCGTAGCGGTTGCGGTAATCACTCAGGCTTTGCGCGTTGCCGCTGCCGTGAGAACGAAACACCTTGCCCGACTCCGCCGCATAGGAGCTGTCGTAGATGTAATCACCGAGGAAAAACACCAGGTCCGGGTGCTCGGCGGCAAGGTGTCGGTAGGCGCTGAAGTAACCGCGCTCCCAATGCGAGCAGGACACAAACCCCAGCCGGGCCGAGGCCATGGCCTGCAACGGCGGCATCGTGCGCGACTGGCCCACCGGGCTCTGCGCACCGAGCCCTTCAAACTGGTACCAATACGGCCGATCTGCCGCCAGCCCCGCCACCTCGACATGCACCGCATGAGCGAAACGCGGCGTCGCCAATACTTCGCCCTGCTTCACAATGCGCGTCATCGCCGCATCGCTGGCCACCCGCCAGCGCACCGGCACCGAGCGACTCAGGCCGCCACGGCCATCCGCGGCGTTGAACAACGGCGCCAGGCGCGTCCAGATCACAAAGCCATCTGGCAACGGGTCGCCGGAAGCCACGCCGAGGGTGAACGGATAATCCACCCCGGCACTGCGCGCAAACGGGCTGAGGATGGAAAAGGCGGTAGCGACCACCAACCCGCCGAGGACCCGGCGTCGGCCGTGGTCGACGTCGCCGCTCACAAGCAGCGCTCCCAGTCATCACGCACGCTGGCAAACCCGAGCAAGTCCTCATACACGCCGTTCTTCAGGAACGCCTGGTGCATGCAGCCTTCATAGCGCAGGCCGATCTTCTCCATGACCCGCGCCGATTCCTTGTTGCGCGCGAAACACTGGCTGCCCACGCGCTGCAACCCTAGCGCCTCGAAGCCGAAATCCATCACCGCGCTCGCCGCTTCTGCCGCATACCCCTGGTTACGGCAGTGCGCCGCCACCCAGCCACCCAAGTGCCCATAGTGATGGCGAGCATTGATGCGCAGGCTGACCATGCCGACCAATTCGTCGGTGCCGCGCACATGCATCCCCAGGTTCAGCAGTTCACCAGTGCGGTACTTGTCGGCGGCCCCGGCAATAAAATCCTGGGCGGTTTCCAGGGTGTAGGGCGATGGAATGTTCGCCGTGTTGTCGGCAATTTTCGGCCCGTTGGCAAGCGTGAAAAGCACCTGCGCCTGGTGCATATGCAGGGCGCGTAACAGCAGTCGCGGGGTCGTCAATTGAGGCAGTGCAGTGGGCATGGGAGCCGGCTCTCAAGATAAATTTCTCAAGCATGGAGGCCCCGAGTGTCAGTTTCATTACGCCCGAAAACTGACCGGTAAGTTTTCTGAAAGACGCGTCCTAGAGCCTCTAAACGGTCAATTAAAGTTAACCAATCGGTCATTTTTGGCTGTTAGCGTTTTGCCCCTAATTCAATGACGGGGTAACGGAATGAGAACCTGGGACGAACCCAAGAAACGCAAGGCGCACATCGAGCTGATCCCGATGATCGACGTGATGATGTTCCTGCTGGTGTTTTTCGTACTGGTGAGCCTGAACGTGATTCCCGCGCTCGGCATGAAGACCCAATTGCCCAGCGCCAGCAGTTCGCAGCAGCTCAAGCCGCAAAACAAATTCATCCTCACCCTGGGCCTGGAAGGCCAGTTGCAACTGGACGGCAAGGACCTGACGGTGGAGGCCCTGGTGCCGGCGCTGAAGGCGGCCGAGAAGCCCGATACCAAGTCGACGATCATCGTCAACAGCGATAAAGGCGTGGAGGTTTCGCGCCTGGTGGAAGTGATGGACACCCTGCGCCTGGGTGGCTTCACCTCCGTGTCCATTGCTACGCGTAAGTCCTGACCATGTACGTTCTGTTTCGCGTGCGTCAGCTGCTGGGCAGTGTGCCGGCCCTGATCGCCCTGGTGCTGATTGCACTGGGTATCCAGTCCCAGACGTTGAAGGTCGAGCCGGTGTATGACGAGTCGGCGGTCGAATTGGCCTTGGTCGAGCCGGAACCGCAAGTCATACCGGAACCGGTGGTGGAGCAAGAACCGCCGCCGCCGATGATCGAAGAGGAAGAGGCCGAGCCGGCGCCCCCGCCGCCACCGCCCAAGCCGCTGCCCAAACCCAAACCTGAACCCAAGCCAAAACCTGTGCCCAAGCCTGCCCCCGTGGTCGCCAAGCCCGTGCCGACGCCGCCACCGGTGGCCGCCAAGCCAGCCCCGGCCGTCGTCACCCAAGCGGCACCGACGCCTGCCCCACCGGCGCCACCGAAGGTCGATGGCCAGGCCCTGGAAAGCGGTTACCTCAAAGGCTTGCGCAACGAACTGGACACCTACAAGCAGTACCCCACCGGGCGCCAGGCGTCCCTCGAACGCCCGAGCGGCGAGGTGGTGGTGTGGTTGCTGGTAGACCGTCAAGGCCGTGTCCTCGACTCGGGTTTACAAACCCAGGCCTCGAGCATGCTGCTCAACCGGGCCGCCACCAATAGCTTGCGTCGCATCAAGCAAGTCAAACCGTTCCCCGAGCAAGCCTTCGGGGGGCGCAATGAGCAGCGCTTCACCGCCACCTTCAACTACAGCGTGCAATAAGCACCCGACACCAGGACGACAGTGATGAAGTTCACCCGTATTCATCTGGCACTAGTGGCCGCGACCAGCATGACCCAGGGAATGGTCATGGCAGAGACCAGCGACAGTGACGTCGGCACCATTGGGGTACAAGGCAAGGCGACCGCAGGAGGCGGTTACATGGTGCCGGAGGAAAGCATCAAGGGCCGCTCCACGGTAACCAAGGAAGCACTGGATAAACAGGCGGCCACCGGCAATGCCATCGACAAGCTCAAGTACACCCCCGGCTTGAACATCTCCAGTGAAGACAACACTGGCCTGTCGGGCTTTCGCTTCACCATGCGCGGCATGAACTCCGACCAGGTGGGCATGTCGGTGGACGGCATGCCGATCAATGATTCGGGCAACTACGCGCTGTATTCCAACCTGCTGGGCGATCCGGAAAACATCGACCAGATCTTCGTCACCCAGGGCGCTGCGGAATCCGACGGCCCGCACATTGGTTCCAGCGGCGGCAACATTGGCATCGTCACGATTCGCCCGACCAAGGAAACCGGTGCCTTCGTCAAACAGGTCGTCGGCAGCAACGCCACGCGCAAGACTTTTGCCCGCCTCAACACCGGCGAAATCAACGGCCTGAGCAACTGGCTGTCGGTGTCCCACACAGAAGGTGAAATGTGGCGCGGCTCGGGCGCGGTACGCGCGGACAAGGTGGAGTGGAACAGCTTTTTCGACGCTGGCAATGGCAACACCGCCAACCTGATCCTCAAGTACCACGAGCAGGACAACAACAGTTACAGCCAGTTGACCAAGGCGCAGTTCCAGCAATATGGCCGCAAGTACGACCCTTACCCTGCCACCCCGAGCGTGGGCAGCAACGGCAAATACAACAGCTATTACGCCCTGGCGCAGAACCCGTTCCAGACCTTCACCGCCGTGCTCAACACCCAGTTCAAACTGGCCGATAACCTCGCGCTGTCCGTGATCCCGTATTACTACTGGGGCAATGGCAGCGGCGTCGGTTCATCCAGCTATGCCCTCAACCGTGGCTCCAACCAGGGCGGTGTGTTCGACCTCGGCAACCTGCCCACGGCCGCCCAATACAACGCCGACGGCACACCCAACAGCGGCGTGTACTACCGCCCTTCACGCACGCAAACCTGGCGTCCGGGTATCACCACCAAACTGACCTGGGACCTTGGCGACCACAGCCTGCAATTCGGCTACTGGTACGAGCGCGCACGCCAGAGTCAAACCCAGCCGTTCATTCCGCTCAAGAGCAACGGCAAGCCAGTGGACACCTGGCCGGACTCCAACAGCGCCATCGTCGATGCCAACGGCAACACCGTGCAGGGCCGCGACCGTTTCACCGTGACGCCAGCGCAAAAGGTCTGGGCCCAGGACACCTGGTACATCAACCCGGACTGGACCTTCATCGCAGGCCTGGCCTACATGAACGTCGAGCGTGAAGGCACCAACCACGGCAGCCTCAACGAACGCCCGGAAAAACGTAACCAGACCTACAACAAACTGCTGCCCAACGCCGGCCTGAAATACCAGCTGGACGAGCGTGACCAGTTGTTCTACAGCGTGTCGCGCAACATGCGCGTGCCGCAGAACTACGTGCTCTACGACAAAGGCGCCGGCTCGATCGACGCCGAGCCGGAAACCAGCTGGAACCATGAACTGGGCTGGCGCTACAGCGGCGACGACATGAGCCTGGCCGCCACCCTGTTCTACATGGACTTCAAGAACCGCCAGGTGTCGTCCCGGGACATCAACGGCGACTTTGCCGACATCAACGCCGGCTCCGTGGTCAACAAAGGCCTGGAGCTGGAGTGGAGCGGCCAGTTGCCCCACCACTTCAATTACTACACCTCCTACACCTACACCAAGGCCGAGCAGCAGGATGACTTGACCGTCTACAACGCCGGCAAACCCATCGTGCTGCCCACCAGTGGCAAGCAGTTCGCCAACGTGCCCAAGAACATGCTGGCGGCCAACATCGGTTATGACGACGGGCGCTTCTACGGCACCTTCGGCGGCAAGTACACCAGCAAGCTCTACGGCGACCTGACCAACGACGAGGCGATTTCCGGTCGCACCGTGTTCAACCTCGGCGCCGGTATTTACCTGCCGGTGGACAAGAAGGTGGTCAAGGACGCGACCCTGCGCCTGAACGTCGACAACCTGTTCGACAAGAAATACCTGGACGGCGTGTACACCACCAAGACCAACGCGGCCAGCTACAGCGGCTTCCGCGATGGCGACCCGGCGTACATCGTCGGCCTGGACCGTACCGTCACGGTTTCGCTGGAAGCGAATTTCTAAGACTCACCCCAAGAGGAACACCATCATGGATATGAACCTGCTCCACGACGTCACCTTCTATGTGATGTACGCGGCGATGGCCATTGCGATCTTCATCGCCATCGAACGCGGTATCTACTTCGCCTACGTACGCCGCCAGGCACGCGCATTGATCGACGCCCTGGGCGCCAATGTGCACAGCGAGCGTGACCTGCCGGAAAACCTGACCCGTCGCGACAGCCTGCCGCTGAACATGATCTTGCCGGTGCTGGCCCAGAAGGCAACCCACGGTTCGCGCAAAGACCTGGACGACGAAATCGATACCCAGTACCTGAAGACGCGCGCCCCACTGGCCCGCAGCCTGTGGATCATCGAGACCATCACCACCGCCGCCCCGCTGCTGGGCCTGCTGGGCACCATTCTCGGCATCATCGACACCTTCAAGGCACTGGCCACCGCAGGCGTGTCGGACCCAGGGCAGATATCCGGGGGTATCGGGACGGCGTTGTTCGCCACGGGATTAGGTATCGCCATCGCACTGTTTTGCGTGGTGTTTCACAACTTCTTCCAAGACAGCCTGGAGCGCATCAACGACCAGTTGAAGATCCTGTTGATCCGCGCCGCCACCGGTGCCCGCGCACAGGATGAAGTGCCCCATCGCGTGCCCACCCCGCTGCACAGCCGCACGGCTTGACCTACAGGGCGGGCGCCTTGGGCGCTCGCCTTTTCCTTTGGTGCGATGAGACGCTTATGTCCCTTTCGATGAAGTTGCGTATCGCCGGCCTCACCGGCTTGCTCCTCAGTCCGCTGGCCCAGGCGGACTTTTCCATTCCAGGCTTTGAACTGGTGCATACCGTACCCGTGGACACCGCCCTGGGCACCGACGATCTGCGCCAGCCCGGCCCGGTATGGATCGAGCTGTTCGACGGCGCCAAAAGCCGCATTGATATCGGCCAATTCTATGCCGCGGACCACCCTGGTTCGGTGATGAATACGGTGCTTGAACACCTGGAAGCCGCCGGCAAACGCGGCGTGAAGATTCGTTTCCTGCTCGAAGAAAAAGGCATCAAGCTGTCGGATGCCGCCACCCTGGAACGCTTGCGCGCCATTCCCAACCTGACCTTGCGCGTGCTGCCCTACGGGCAACTGAGCGGCGGCATCATCCACGCCAAGTACCTGCTGGTGGATGGCAAGCAGGCGTTTGTCGGCAGTCAGAATTTCGACTGGCGCGCCCTGGAGCATATCCACGAAACCGGGCTGCGCATCACTGACGAAACGGTGGTGGGCCAGGTGCAGGCGATCTTCGAGCAAGACTGGCAAGCCCAGGCCGCGCTGGCGGGTAAACAACCGGTGCCGCTACCCGCCAGCGGCCCGGCACCCGCACGTACCGGCAACTACCTGGTGGCCAGCCCGCAACGCTACAACCCGCCCGGCGTGGGCGACTCACAGCTGGAACTGCCGCGCCTGCTGGGCGAAGCCAAAAAAGAAGTACGCGTGCAATTGCTCGACTACGCGCCGCTGTCCTACGGACCGGATCGAACCCGGCCGTACTACGCGGTGATCGACAACGCCGTGCGCGCTGCTGCTGCCCGTGGCGTGTTGATCAAGCTGATGGTATCCAACTGGAACACCGACCCGCTGGAACTGCCTTATCTCAAGAGCCTGGCGGTACTGCCCAATGTCGAGATCAAGATCGTCACCCTGCCCGAAGCCAAGCAAGGCTTCATCCCTTATGCGCGGGTGATCCACAGCAAAACCATGGAGATCGACGGCCAAGTGGCGTGGGTCGGCACCAGCAATTGGTTGGGCGGCTACCTGGATAATTCGCGCAATCTGGAAGTGGTGATGCGCAGTGAGGCGATGGCCAAGCGCGTAGGCCAATTGCATGAACAACTGTGGGATGGGCCTTACGCTAGAGCCTTGAGCGTGACGGAGGAGTATCCCGCGGCCCATCCTGGCCAGCATTGACCTTGGGCACCTGAGTAATGGTAGTGTGTGGAAATGTTTCTGACTCTTCCGTCAGAAACCTCCTACTCACTACCTGCAAAGGAATGCCTTTAACCATGCACTTTCCACTGAAAAAACTGGTGGCTGCCACCTTGTTCGCCGCGAGCCTGTCGGCAGTTGCCACTCCCGCATCCGCTAACATCACCGCAGACCAAAGCGCAGCCATCCTGAAGCATTTCAGCGAGAACTCGGCCACCGATTTTCGCAGTTTCCTCGGCACCCTGGCCAAGAGCGAACTGGGCAAATCGGCTGACACCGGCCCTGCTATCAGCGCGTTTCTGGGCAACAAAACCCTGAGCGCCGAGCAGCAGAACGAGATCAATCGCCTGCTGGGCATTTATACCCGCGTGAAGTACGGCAAAGCCGCGCTCGAAACCCTGCGCGAACTCGTGGAAATCCCCACGTTCAACGTGGACGGCCTGCCACAGTATAAAAACCCGGAATTCCTCAAGATCGCGGCGAAGATCGAGGCCTTGGCCAAGTCCTTCAACCTGAACTTCCGTAACGTCGATAATCGCGTGTACGAAATTTCCCTGGAGGGCAGCGGTGATGACGTCGTGGGTGTGCATGCGCATGCCGATGTGGTGCCCGTGACTCCGGAAAACTGGGTGCTGCAAGACGGTACCAAACTCGACCCGTTCAAGGTCACGCTGATTGGCGACCGCATGTATGGCCGCGGTACCGAGGATGACAAGAACGGCATCGTGGTGACGATGTACGCCATGAAAGTCATCAAGGAAGAAAAACTGCCATTGGCGCGCACGTTCAAGCTGCTGGTGGACACCACTGAAGAAACCGCCGGTGATGCCATTCCTTACTACTTCGAACGCAATCCCGTGCCGCAATACAACCTGGCGCTGGATGGCGGTTACCCGGTGGTGATCGCCGAGAAAGGCTCGGGTACGGTCATGGCCACCTTCCCGGTGCGCAAGGGCGAAGGCAAAGGCGCGCAAATCATCGCGATGACCGGCGGCAAGGCGAACAACCAGATTCCATCGGCCTCGGTGGCCACGCTGGTCAGCGATACGCCAGCCGAATTGGCCGCCAGCTTGCAACAGGCCGGTGACGACTATGCCAAGCGCAATGGTGGCAATTTCCAGGTGACGGCCAAGGTCGATGGCAAGGACGTCAAACTCACGGTTACCGGCGTATCCGCTCACTCCTCCGAGCCTGAAACCGGGGTCAACCCGGTGGCGCGTATGCTGGACCTGATCCACAGCCTCGACGGCAAGGTCGCCCTCCAGCACAACCACATCACCGATGCCGCGCGGTATGCCGCCGACAACTGGGGCCTGGATTACCTGGGCGGCAAATTGGGTGTGGGCTACGCGGATGATTTCATGGGGCCGTTGACCACCTCGCTGACGTTTGTGGGGCAGGATGACAAAGCCTTCAAACTGGCCGTGAACCTGCGCGCACCGAAAGGTAAAACCCCGGAGGCGCTCAAGGCGCAAATCGAGCAGAAGCTGAACACCTGGGACAAGAACGCCAAGGTCAACGTGAGCTTCACTTACTCGCTGGACACGCCGATGTACCGCAACCCTGAAGGGGAATGGGTAAAAGCCTTGCTGGCAGTGGCCACTGAAAACCTGGGCATGGCGCACAAGTTCGGCACCTCGGCCGGCGCAACCTCGGTGCACGACCTGCCCAACGGCGTGCAATTCGGCCTGGCCCGCCCGGAAGAGAAGTACACCGGGCACACTGACAGTGAGTTCAAGACGGTTGAACAGTTCTTGCTGGACCTGCAGATCGTCACCGAAATGATGGGCCGCGTCGGGCAATTGCCGAAGCTCTGACCCAGTTGAAGCCCCAGCGAGGCTGCGATGGCGGCGGTACAGGCAACTTCTTTAGCGCCTGAACCACCGCTTTCGCAGCCTCGCTAAAGCTCGGGAGATCGGCGTATGTGGAATCACGCTTTGCAGGGCCATCGAGCCAAACACAACTCCCGACAACAACACCGCCCCAATGTGGGAGCTGTCGGGCCCCGGTGAGGCTGCGATGGCGCCGGCACAGTCAACCTCTTCATCGCCTGAACCACCGCTATCGCAGCCTCGCTAAAGCTCGACAGCTCCCACAGGGGATCGGCTGTGTATATGGAATCCCGCCTTGCAGGGCCATCGAGCCAAGCACAACTCCCGACAACAACACCGCCCCAATGTGGGAGCTGTCGAGCCCCAGCGAGGCTGCGATGGCGGCGGCACAGGCACCCTCTTCAGCGCCTGAACCACCGCTTTCGCAGCCTCGCTAAAGCTCGACAGCTCCCACAGGAGATCGGCGGTGTGGGTGAGATCTCGCTTTGCAGGGCTATCGCGCCAAGCACAACTTGGCAACATCAGCCTTGCAACATCAGCATGTCTTCAAAGAAACCACCGACCGACTCAGTGGGATGGCACAGCTGTATTTCCAGCACCCAGGCCATTTCACTCGGTGGGATCTCCAGGTCAGCCAACACTTTGCTCTCGAACAACGCATGGGGGAAATCTGCAAGGCGGTGCCCTGCCAGGTTGCGTGCCAATCTCCAGCCTTTGGACAGGGCGCTCTGCTCGGCGAAGTCGTAGAGTTCACGCCCAGTCAGGCCACGCAGCCACGCCTGGCGTGTTTCATCAAACACTTCGTGCACGGCCGTTTTGCAGGCCTGGTGCAACGGCGCATCGCCGAACACAAACGTATCGCCATAGTCCCCTTCGTAGCCATCCCACACCGGGCCAAGATCGACCACGGCAATGTCATTAGCGCGCAGCCTGCGCTGACGATCAACACCCTCGCGCGGTGGGCGCACAGTGTCGGCGCCAAAACGAATGTAGGTCGGATGCCAGGTGTGCGAAGCGCCCATGGCCTGCAGTTGCCTTGCGGCCATCTCAAGGGCCTCGCCGGTGGTCATGCCGATCTTCAACTGGCTGGCAATGGCCCCCAGGGCACGCATGGATTTTTCCCGCGCAGCCAACATGCCGTCCAAGGAATAACGCGGGCCGACTTTCTCCCAGACCGGGTCGAACGACAGGGAAACCGTTTCCGCACTTGACCGACCACTGGCAACAAACGCCTCCGCGATAAACCGGTGGCTAGCCAACCCCGCTTCAAGGCAATGGGTGCGCACCTGGCTGAGCATTGCACCATTACCGCACGCATACACCTGGACCTGCTCCCAGTGATGCCCGTGACCCGATGCAACCTCCTGCACCCTGCCCTCTGATGACCGCACGGGATGCCAGCGAAAACGGGGATGCTCAAGCATCGCGTGGTCGAGGAAGACGCTGTCATAAAAGTCCGCCGATTGCGCGCCCCCCCAATACAACGTCACTTCGACATCGCGCTTGAGCGCGGTCAGCAGGATCGGCTTGATGCCCGCGTAACCAGTGCCCGTGGCAAATAGGACCACGGGCGCCGCCTCTTCGTCCTGCCAGGTACAGGCACCAAACGGCCCTTCCACGTGAAGACGCTCACCCGCGCCGAGATCACCCAGGATACCCTCGGAAAAGTACCCGCCACTCACCCTTCGAATCTGGAAGATCAACCGCCCTTCATCATCGGCGGGCAGGTTGGCAACCGAAAAGCAGCGCGTGTCACCGTCCGCCAGGCGGAACTTGAGGTATTGACCAGGCCGCACCGCCACTGGGCTTTCGGGTATCAATACCAACTCGATCACATCGGGGCCCAGCGCACGCCTGCTATGCACTTGCGCCGCCACTACCAGCGCGGGCGTATCCAGCGACCAGCCGGGAATACGCAGGCGCATGTCGCCGCAGGCGTGGCTCTGGCATAACAACATTTCATTGGCTGCCAGAGGATAAGAAGGCGCCGGCGCACCCGGCGCAAGGCGCTTGGCCCGGTACGCACCTTCGGCGACCACCACCTTGCACGAACCGCAGGCGCCACGGCGGCAGGAGAACGGCACGGCCAAGCCGCTGGCGAGCATGGCGTCGAGCAAGAGTTCATCGCCCGCTTCAAAGATTTTCCCCGAGGGCGACAGTTCGATGACATGACGTTTATTCATAAAGACCTCGGGATAAGTAAGGCTTGATTGTTGCGCTAGACTAGGCCCATTAAAACCTCCAGATTTGGATACTTCAGATGGTCCAGATGCGTAAATGGCGTCCACTGCTCCGGCTTGAAGAAGGTGCAAGCCAGGCGACTTACCGCAAGATCGCCGAAGGCTTGGTCAATGCCATCCTCGAAGGCCGCCTGCCGCCCGGGACGTTACTGCCGGGCACGCGGGAAATGGCACACTTGCTCGACGTCAACCGCAAGACGGTGATCCTGGCCTACGAAGAAGCCATGACCAAGGGCTGGCTGATCAGCGAGCCGCGCCGTGGCACCTTCGTCAATGCGCAGTTGACACCCACGCAACTGCCCAGCGTTACACAACCGTCTTTCGCACCGCAATTACTGCACCAACCAGCGGTACCCTATTTCACCCATAACGCCCAAGTGGTCGCGCTTGAGCATCGACACGGCGCGCTGTTTTTCGACAACGGCACCAGCGACCACCGCCTGCTGCCCCAGGCCGTTTTGCACCGTTACTATCGCCATGCATTGCGCAACAGTTTCGCCTCCAATACCGTGCGTTACGGGAGTGAGGGCACCGGCTATCATTTGCGCTGTGCCCTGGCCGAGATGCTGCGTAACAACCGTGGGCTGACGGTCACTGCCGAAAATATCTGCCTGACCCAGGGCACCCAGATGTCCCTGTACCTGAGCGCCAGCCTGCTGCTCAAGCCCGGCGACGTGGTACTGGTGGAACGCTTGAGCTACCCACCGGCCTGGGAAATTTTCCGTCAGCTCGGGGCTCAGTTGGTCACGGTCGACATCGACGATGAAGGTTGTCGCACCGACCAGGTCGAGCGCTTATGCCGTGAGCATAAGGTGCGCATGATTTACCTCACGCCCCATCACCAGTTCCCCACCACCGTGAGCCTGCATGCCGCCCGCCGGCAACACTTGCTGGCGTTGGCCGCGCTGCATGACTTGTGCATTATCGAAGAGGACTACGACCACGAATATCATTTCAGTGGCCGCCCTTACCTACCGCTGGCCAGTGACCGCGCCCAACGCCATGTGCTGTATATCGGCTCGTTGTCCAAAGTGCTGGGCTCGACGTTCCGCTGCAGCTATATCGTCGCGCCCACCTCTGTGATTGAAGCCCTGCAGCGCAATGCCGCGCTGATGTTGGGCGATGCCGACGCGGTCGCTCAAGCCATGCTGGCAGACCTGATCAATGACGGGGAGTTGAAGAAGCATGTGCGCCGCGTGTCGAAAGAATATCGGGCGCGCCGATCCGTGCTGCAGGACTGCCTGGACCAGGCGTTTGGCGCTCGCATACAGGTGCGCGAACCCGAGGGGGGCTTGGCGCTATGGGTACGTTTCGAGGAAGAAATAGACGTCGATAAGTTGGCAAGCGCCGCATTGGACCACGGCGTCGTGGTGCGCAGCGGTCGTCAGTTTTCACCCAACGACCAGCCGGTAAACGCGCTGCGCCTGGGCTTTGCCTCCCTCGACCGGGATGAAATCCAGCAAGCCACGCGGCGCCTGGCCCAGGCGATGAACGCCGTAGGCAGGCGTTGAAAAACTTACCCAGCGGCCCCCAGGAACGGCAGCGCCAGATACAATTTGATCACCACCGCATTGGCGATATCGATGAAGAACGCGCCCACCATCGGCACCACCAGAAACGCGATCTGCGAGGGCCCGAAGCGCTGCGTTACCGCCTGCATATTGGCAATCGCCGTGGGCGTTGCGCCAAGCCCGAAGCCGCAATGGCCTGCCGCCAGCACCGCCGCATCGTAGTTGCGGCCCATCACCCGGAACGTCACGAAAATCGCGAACAGCGCCATCAGCAATGCCTGTGCGGCCAGCAGAATGACAATCGGCAAAGCCAGTGCCGCCAAGTCCCAGAGCTTGAGTGACATCAGCGCCATCGCCAGGAACAACGACAAACTGACATTGCCCAGCACCGAGACTTCGCGCTCGAACACCTGATGCCAGCCGAGCATCGACAGCCCATTGCGCAGCACCACACCGACGAACAATACGCACACGAACGTCGGCAATTCGAACGCGGTGCCTTGGATGGCGGCATTCAACAAGTTGCCGCCCTGCAGACTGATCGCCACCAGCGCCAGGGTCTCGATAAACGAAAACGCGGTGATCAGGCGCTCTTCATTCGGTTGTTCGAACCCCTTGGCCAGGCTCGACTGCGGTTGCCCAATACCTGGCACCTCGACCCGCTTGATCAGAAAACGCGCCACGGGCCCGCCGATCAGGCCACCGAGCACCAGGCCAAAGGTCGCCGAGGCAATCGCCAGTTCAGACGCAGACGCCACGCCATACTGCTCACTGAACACCGCGCCCCAGGCCGCACCGGTGCCATGCCCACCGGACAGAGTCACCGAACCCGCAAGCAGGCCCATCAATGGGTCAAGCCCGAGCGCCGAGGCCAGCGCGATACCCATGGCGTTTTGCACCACCAGCAAGCCCGTTACCACCAGCAGAAACACCGCCAGGATCCGCCCGCCTTTCTTCAGGCTGGCAAAATCGGCGTTCAAACCGATGGTGGCAAAGAACGCCAGCATCAAGGGGGTTTGCAATGAAGGATCGAAGCGTACTTCGATATCGGCAAACCCGCGCAACGCCAGGAGCAGCATGGCGACCAACAGGCCACCGGCTACGGGTTCCGGAATGTTGTAGGTACGTAAGAAGCCGATGCGAGCCACAAGCCCGCGCCCCAGCAATAGCACCAGTGAAGCGGCAACGAGGGTTGAATAGAAATCGAGTTGAAGCATCCGGTCAGTTCTCTGAAGTGGACAAGGAGAATGGGTGGCCAGAGTAGAGAGCACAGGGCGAAAAGGCATCCACCCTACAAAAAACACAGACTTTCCCTACAAGCTTCACAATAATAACCTACAACCGCCTGCACCTCGCCCATCCAGAGATACGCACAGTAGACTTATCGACGACGCCTTCGCAGCAGAGGCCAGTTTGAGGCGATCTCACCCGGCTCAGCGTCACGCCCTGCGACTCGCACCAGATCTGGAAACTCAAGCAACAGGGCACGATTACCCCGGCCAATGTGCTCCATCACCGCCAGGGTAATATTTTCCCGCACCATGCCCGTCGAAACGTAGTACATGGCCCAGGCCTGTTCTGGCGTACACAGGCCGATCTGCTCTTCAATCTCTTTGTAGGCCTTGTAGTCGTCCGACTCTAAATAGCGCTGATCACCACCCTGGCGCATGCTGTCTCCCTCCCCGACCTCGTCCCCGTCACGTACCGCTTTTGACCTTGGTCCAGACCCGTGTGCGAATGCGCTCCGCCTTCAGCGGCAAGGGCTCAAGCGGAACCAGTGTGGCCATGGTCTTTTTATCGGGATAGATCCAAGGGTTATCCCGCAACTTTTGTTCGACGAACTCAGTGGCGTCTTTATTGGCGTTGGGATAGAGCATGTAGTTGGATGTCTTGGCTATCACCTGTGGCCGCAGCATGTAGTTGATGAACGCCAGAGCTGCCTTTGGGTGGCGAGCGTCCTTGAGCAACACCCAGTTTTCAGACCAGACCAAGGCGCCTTCGCGCGGCAGGCTGTAGGCAATCTTGCGGCCACTGTTGGACTTTTCATTAATCGCCTGCGCCGCCAGGGCACCATTGGCCCAGCCGACGACTGCACAGATATTGCCGTCCGCCAGGTCGGTGTCGATTCTGGACGAATCGAAATAGAGCACATAGGGACGGATTTTCAACAACAGCGCCTGGGCCTTCTGGTAATCCTCGGGATCAGTGCTGTTGCTGGGCAGCCCCAGGTAGTGCAGGGCAATGGAAATGATCTCGCTGGGGGAGTCGAGCATGGCCACGCCACAAGACTTGAGCTTGCTGATGTTTTCTTCTTTGAAGATCAGGTCCCAGCTGTCCACCGGGGCGTCATCGCCCAGCGCCGCCTTGACTTTATCCACGTCGTAGCCAATGCCGGTGGTGCCCCAGACATAGGGCACGGCGTAGCGGTTACCGGGGTCATTGACCGCCAGCAGGGAGAGGATGTCAGGGTCGATGTGCGAAAGGTTACTCAACTGCGCGCGGTCCAGCGGCTGCAGCACCCCGGCCTTGATCAAGCCCGGCAATACATTGGAGGTGGCCACCACCAGGTCATAGCCGGTGCGCCCAGCCATGACCTTGCTCTGCATGATTTCGGCGCTGTCGAAAGCATCCATATGCAGCTTGATGCCGGTCTCCTGCTGGAATTGCTTGGGCGTCTGCGGTTCAAGAAACCCGAACCAGTTATACAGATACACCGAAGATTCAGCGGCGGCTGCGGGCGTGCTGATTGCAGCGCCCATAAGCGAAGCTAAAAAAATAGCTCGCAAGTGTGCTCGACTCATATGACTATCCCTGTCCACACGACGCGCCCTCATGGCTATCGTAAGCTCGGGGTGAATATACCGAGCCTCGGCGAATAGTAAATACCTACAAGTACTTAGCTCTGGCCTGCAAAGCCCTAACCCTAAAGGGGTAGAACATGTCGCTTGACCTTCATAGCCTGGCTTGGCACCGATCGGTTGGAAAACTGATCATGCAGCTCGATCGCCCTGAGTTCTGGAGTTCGTTGATTCGCGTATTGAATGAATATGTGCAGATAGACAATTGGGTGGTGCTGGTTTTTGGCGACCACGCAGTGCGTGTGATCAGCCTGCCCGAAGTAGCAGACAGCGAAGAAATCGACGCCTTTATTCACCGCTATGTGAAAGGCCTGTATCTGCTGGACCCGTTTTATATCGCTGATCGAGAAAACCCACAGAGCGGGTTCTTCCATCTGCTCGACATTGCGCCGGAACACTTCCGGGAAACCGAGTACTACCAGCAATATTTCGCGCAATACATCTCGGTCGATGAGGCGCAATACAATGTAAGGCTCGATGCCGGTACAACGCTGTGCATGTCGTTTGGCAGCAACCTGCGATTCACCCAGGCGCAGATAACGGTATTGGACATGATCAAGCCGTGGGTAACGGCAATGATGCATCAACGCATGGGCTTTGAAACTGACCCGGCAAAAAATCTTGCCGAGCCGGCCCCATGGGCTGAGGCACTTACTCAGTTGGAAGCACAAGTAACGGCACGTGAAAAGGACGTACTCAAGTTACTGCTCAGTGGGTTCTCCAACAAAGAGATCGCGGTCGTGCTCTACCAACTGAGCTATTCCCGCAAATGGCGTCCCCTAGGGGACTCGAACCCCTGTTACCGCCGTGAAAGGGCGGTGTCCTAGGCCACTAGACGAAGGGGACACGCTACTGAAACACATGGTGTGTGTTCCAGTGCCCAGAGGCCTTGTCCGAAGACTTGGTCCTGGTTTCACTCAATGCCGCCCGAAGGCCACACTGCTTGTAAATTGGAGCGGGAAACGAGACTCGAACTCGCGACCCCGACCTTGGCAAGGTCGTGCTCTACCAACTGAGCTATTCCCGCATATGGCGTCCCCTAGGGGACTCGAACCCCTGTTACCGCCGTGAAAGGGCGGTGTCCTAGGCCACTAGACGAAGGGGACACACGTACAACATTCACTCCCTACCGCGTTTCGCTGTGTGCTTTACGCTGTAAGTGGCGCGCATTCTATGGATGGATTGAAAGGTCGTCAACCCCCAAGGATAAATTTATTTAAATCAATGACTTCGCCATGGTTTCACGGCCTTCGCGGGCATTGGCACCGTCCGAGCCTTGACGCCTATATTCTGGCGTTCGACAAGACGCTATAGTTCACCCAGGCAAATGATGGCAATGTGCATCCATTCAGGGAACGCCTACTTATATAGAAGAAATCACCTGGGCAACTGGTCGATCGGTCCTATCCGCCGGATGACCCAGTCACTACACTCCACAGCAAACCCTATTAAAGAGGTCACACCAGTGACACCACTCATGATCACCCTGCTGGTAATAGCCGGGATCGTAATACTGATCGCCATTGGCTACATGAACCACGTGGTGGAAAACAACAAGCTGGAAAAGAAGCGTACCGAGATCGAGCTTAACGATCGGCTGCGTCGCTGCGGTGAAATTACCGAGACCTTCCCCGGCCAACTGATGACCCCAGCGCTCAAGCTGTTGCTGGCTCGCCTGGAACTGAACGTCAACCAGCGCCTGTTGAATCTCAACAAGTCCAGCACACCGCTCAAGGCGCGTATCACCGAACTGAATGCGCTGATCGCCCAAGGCGAATCGATTCCGGTGGCCAACCCACCGGCACCGATCCAGACCGAAGCCAAGGCCAAGGACGTGCGCTTCCTGCTCGAAGCCCTGCACGGCCAAGTCACCCGCGCCGCGCAGGATGGCTTCCTGCCGACCAACGAAGCCAAGCACTGGATCAAGGAAATCCGTCATATCCTGGTGCTGCTGCACATCGAGTTTTTCAACAACCTCGGCCAGCACGCCCTGCTGCAAGGCCAACCCGGCCAGGCACGCCTGGCGTTCGAGCGCGGCGTGCAGTACCTGCGCAAACAACCGGAGCCGGTGCTCTACAGCGCCCAGTTGCAACTGCTGGAGTCCCAACTGGCGCGCGCCAACTCCACAGTGCTGACCAACAGCCAGCCTGCCGAGGACGAAGTCAACGAGTTGACCGAGGGCTTGAAAGTTGTTGACGCTGACGCCGAGTGGAAGAAGAAAGCTATTTACGATTGATGGCAACGCGAGCGCAATGCTCAAAGCAACGAAGGTCAAAGGTGGGGCTTGCCGGCGACGACGTCGGTTCAGCAAGGATTGATGTTGACTGACCCGCCGCTTTCGCGAGCAAGCCCGCACACAGTTCGATGGTGGGGTGTCAGGTAGATCAGCATCGGCTGGCAGGCCTTTATCGCAGGCAAGCCAGCTCCCACAATGGGGCCGCTAAGGAAAATCCGATTCTGCCACATGCCATTAATATGACCCTATCCCCCCGCCCCCGACTAGCGTAAAAAAGTGCCCCTCACTCCGTGAAACTAGAGGCCTGTTATGCCTGTCGCCGTGATTGATGGACAACCGCTGCACTATATCGACCAGGGCGCCGGCCCCGTCGTGCTACTGGGTTCGAGTTACCTGTGGGCCAGCGACATGTGGGCGCCGCAGATTGAAGCGCTGTCGCAGCAATACCGTGTGATCGTCCCCGAGTTGTGGGGCCACGGTGAGTCCGGGCCGTTGCCAGCAAACACCCATTCCCTGGATGACCTCGCCCGCCAGGCCCTGGCGCTGCTGGATCACCTGAGCATCGAGCAAGCCAACCTGGTGGGCCTCTCGGTCGGCGGCATGTGGGGCGCACGCCTGGCGCTGCTGGCTCCCGAGCGCATCAACAGCGTGGTGCTGATGGACACCTACCTAGGGGCTGAACCCGAAGCAACGCGCCAGTACTATTTCTCGCTGTTCAAGATGATTGAAGACGCCGGGGCGATCCCCGAACCGTTGCTGGATGTGATCGCACCGATCTTCTTCCGCCCGAACATCGACCGCGAATCCGCGCTGTACCAGGACTTTCGCCAGTCACTGCAAGGCTTCCCCAAAGAACGCTTGCTGGACAGTATCGTGCCACTGGGCCGCCTGATCTTCAGCCGCAAAGACATCTTGGCGCACTTACCTGCATTGGACTCCGACACCACCCTGGTGATGTGCGGCGAGCAGGACAAACCCCGGCCACCCGCCGAGTCCGAGGAAATGGCCGACCTGATCGGTTGCAGCCTGATCCTGATCCCCGAAGCCGGGCATATCTCCAGCCGCGAGAACCCGGATTTCGTCAACGAGGCGCTGCTGACCTTCCTCGCCAACCACGCCTGATCGCCCAGCCCTCAGATCGCAGCGTCTACGCTGCGATCAAAGGCGGAAATGCCCCACCATCCCCTTGAGTTGCGCGCCCAACTGCGCCAACTGGATGCTCGAGGCGGCATTGCCTTGCATGCTCAACGCAGAATGATCGGCACTTGCCCGAATACTGGTGACACTGCGGTTGATCTCTTCGGCCACCGAGCTTTGCTCCTCGGCGGCGGCGGCGATCTGTTGGTTCATCTGCTGGATCAATGAAACAGCCGCCGCAATGCTGCCCAAGGCCCCTTCGGTCTCCAGTGCATCACTGACCGCCAGTTTCACCAGCTCGCCACTCTGCTGGATCTGCTGCACCGAGGACTGCGCCGCACTGCGCAGCGTGCTGACCAGCCGTTCGATTTCCTCGGTCGATTGTTGGGTGCGCTTGGCCAGTGCCCGCACTTCATCGGCCACCACCGCAAAGCCACGCCCCTGCTCACCGGCACGCGCCGCCTCAATCGCAGCGTTCAAAGCCAGCAAGTTGGTCTGTTCGGCCACGCTCTGGATCACGCTCAAGACGGTACCTATATTCTGGATTTGCGCGCTGAGGCTTTCGATGCTGGCGCTGGCACTGTTGCTCGACGTCGCCAGCAATTCGATACGCTGAAGGCTCATGCGTACCACCTGTTGGCCGCTATCGACTTTGGCATCCGCGGTCTGCGCGGCTTGGGCCGCCTGCTCGGCATTGCGTGCCACATCGTGCACCGTGGCGGTCATCTGGTTCATCGCCGTGGCGACTTGCTCGGTTTCGTCCTTCTGGTTGCTGACTTCGGCAGTGGTTTGCTCGGTGACGCTGGACAATGAATGCGCGGAGCTGGCGAGCTGTTCGATCCCCGCCTGCAACCCGCTGACCATCTGGCTCAAGCTATTGCCCATCTGCTGCATCGCCTGCATCAACTGGCCGATTTCATCACGACGGCTGATCTCCATGCGCCCACTCAGGTCACCCGAGGCGATCTGCTGGGCCACGGCGATCACCGCGCGCAACGGCGCAACAATCAAGCGAGTGATCACCCATGCAGCGATCAAGCCCACCAGCAGCGCCAGGGCGGATGAGCCGATGATCAGCAACGTGCTGTGCTGCAACTGTGTTTGCATGGACTGGTCTTCGGCGGCATACGCCTGGTTGACCCGGCTGACCACTTGCTCGGCGCGGTCATGCAATTGCGTGTAGACCACTTTTTCCTGGGCCAGCAGCCCGGTGTATTCGCCGAGCTTTTCACTGAACGACGCGATATGCCCGGCGACTTCGTTGAGCACGGTCTGGTAGCCGGGGTCCTTGACCGTGGTTTTGAGTGTCTCGACTTCAGCCAGGGCCTGGTCGGCTTGCTCGATCTTGCCCTGCGCGGCGTCGTCTGCGTCCGCCCTGCGGCTCTGATCCAGGCGCACCCGCGCTTCGTTCATGGCCTGCAACATCAGCCGCGACACCTGGCTGACCTGCCCTGCCTGCTCGATAAACGCCGCGCCCTCCTTGCCTTGGCTTTCCTTGAGGCCATAGGCGCCGTCGTCCGCCAGCCCGGCTTGCAGCACATCCAGGTTATTGGCCACGCTGGACACCGACCAACTGGCCATTTCCAGGGCGAGGTCTTTGGTCTGGGTCAACTCGACGAACTCATCGAATGCCTGGCGATAGGCGACCAAAGCTTGCTCAACATCACCCATCACTCGCTCGTTGCTGGCGGACCGTGCCTTGAGACGCGTGGCCTGGGCCATCAGCGCATCGACACTGGCATGCAGGGCCTCAACGGCCTTGGGGTCGGCGTGCAACGCATAGTCTTGCTCGATCAAGCGCACCTTGAGCAGGTCGCTGTTGAGCGTCGACATCGACGTAAGGCCTTCGAAGCGCTGGCCGATGGTCTGCAGGGACCACACACCGATGGCCGCTACCAGGGCCGTCAACAGCAGTACCAGGGTAAAACCCAAGCCGAGTTTTTTTGCCATACCGAGGTTGGCGAAACGTCGTTGCACGCCCGAAATCATTGCACTTGATCCTCTTGCGATGGCAAATGCCATAAGCCAGGTTTACAAGCAGCGAGATTCGCAACCCCGAGGCACTGAGCACAAGCCGCTGGCGCCGGAATAATGGCAAAAAGCTACATGTGCGTCGTTTTCAGAATGGTCGAGGTCGATCTCGCTGCACCCATAGCGCGGAACAGCGTCAATGCGCGTTGATCAGCGGCGTAGGCCACATTGATGCGCAGCCATTCGCTGCGCTCACCCGTGGGGCTGAACAACGCACCCGGCGACAGCAACACACCCAGCCGCTGGGCGCAGGCTTGCAATCGCAAGGGGTCGGCCAAGCCTGGTCGTGCCCACAGGAACATCCCGCCCGCGGGTGCGGCAAATACCTGCCACTCTTCATCCTCCAGCACCTGCAGAGTGGCAGCCATCTGCGCAGTCAGGCGCTTGCGCAGGCGCTGCATCCACTTACGGTAAGTGCCGTTACTCAGCAACGTCGCCACCATGGCTTCGGCAAACCGTGAGGTGCCGATGCCTGTCAGGGTCTTGAGCTGGACCAATTGCGTGATGATCGCGGCATTGGCGCACAGGTAACCCACGCGCAGGGCACTGCTCAGTGTCTTGGAAAAGCTCGACACATAGATCACCCGCTCATCATGGGCAAGCGCCGACAAGCGTGTGCAACTGGCATGTTGCAGGTCGCCGTAAACGTCCTCTTCGATAATCAGGAAGTCGCGCTCGCGTGCCAACTCCAACAAGCGCTCCGCCACCGGACGACTCAAACTGGTCCCCGTGGGGTTGTGATACAGGCTGTTGATGAACAGGCACTTGGGCCGGTGGATGTGTAGCAGCGCTTCCAATGCCGGAATATCCGGGCCACCACGGGTGCGCGGCACTTGCAGCAGCGTAACGCCCTGAAAGGCCAGTTGGCGATAGAGATTGCCATACCCGGGTGTCTCGACCACCACCTTATCACCTGGCTTGAGCAGCGTGCGTATCAGCAGGTCCTGGGCATGGCTGGCGCCGTGGGTGGTGAGAATACGGTCCAGGCTGGTGGGCACGTGTATCTGGGTCAGGCGTTTGAGCAGTTGTTCGCGCAACGCCGGCAACCCCAAGGGTGTGCTGTAGTTGAACAGGCCGCCAGTGTCGGTACGGCTCAGTTCGCGGATCGCGTAGTTGATGTCATCGCTTTCGCGCCAGGTGTCGGGTAGCCAGCCGCAGCCCAGCTTCAGCTGGCCCAGTGGGCCATCGGTAAATGCCCCCCAGCCCTGTTCCGCACCCTCATACCAATGGTTTTCGTGGACCGTCGTGGGTGACGCCACCACAAACCCCGAGCCATGTCGGGGGGCCAGCAGCCCCTGGGCCACCAATCGTTCGAATGCCTCGATCACACTGGCCTGGCTCAGCAGGTTATCGAGGGCCAATTGGCGAATGGACGGCAAGCGTGTGCCAGGGCTCACCCCCTCCTTGCGAATCCATTCTGCCACCGCGCTGACGATCTGCTGAACAACCGGTACCAGGGCTTGTCGATCGATCCCTAAATCCATGAGCCACTCACTTCAACTGTCTGTTAACCCAAAACAGTTAAGCACAGAAGCTCAGTAAAACCGGCCGCCAACTTTTATTAAAGTATTGATTTTATTGGGTTATTTACCTAGTGAAACATATTCGGGCGCAGCCCACTGCCCGCCATGGAAACGCCCCACAGCACCTGGCTCTGTTTTCGAATGCCACGCGACCTGCCGTCCTAGATCGCTGTCGCGCCGCCGTCCACCGCCAGGGCCTGACCGGTGGTAAATGCTGCGCCATCACTGCACAGGTACAACACGGCGCTGGCGATTTCCTCAACCTTGCCAATGCGTCCGACCGGGTGCATGGCGGCGGCAAACTCAGCCTTGCGTGGGTCGGCCTCATAGGCGCGGCGAAACATGTCGGTATCAATAACGGCCGGGCAGACCGCATTCACGCGGATTTTCTTCTTCGCATACTCGATGGCCGCCGACTTCGTCAGCCCGATCACCGCATGCTTGGACGCCGCATAGATGCTCATCTTCGGTGCCGCCCCCAACCCCGCCACCGATGCGGTGTTGACGATGGCCCCACCGCCCTGGCCCAACAGCAACGGCAGCTGATACTTCATGCACAGCCACACGCCTTTGACGTTAACCCCCATGATCGCATCGAACTCATCAAGACTGCCGTCGGCCAGCTTGCCCTTCTCGATCTCGATGCCGGCGTTGTTGAAGGCGTAGTCCAGGCGTCCATAGGTGGCGACGGTCTGTGCCATCAATTGCTGCACGTCCGCGTCGAGCGTGACGTTGCAGCGCACAAATATCCCTTCGCCACCGGCCTGGTGGATCAATGCCACAGTGCCCTCACCTCCCGCCACATCAAGGTCAGCGACCACCACCTTCAAGCCTTCGGCGGCGAATGCCAGCGCGGTGGCGCGGCCAATACCAGCGGCGGCGCCGGTCACCAAGGCGACCTGGCCGGAAAACGTCATGCTCATGGGAACTGTCCTGTGGGGTTAGTAGCGATGGAGCGAGTCTAGCCAACGCCGGGAGCCGCACGTCAGCACTATCAGAAGGCCGGTTGGCGCTGCATGAATCGCAGTGATAAAGCGGACCGGCTGATTATCAATGAGGCCTATTGCCGGGCATTCGCCTGCGCCGCACACCCTTGCCCTTCTGCCACTGAGGGTCTATCACTCATGTTCCATTTCTAAAGAGTCCTTGCCATGACCGCCCAGACCAACCGCCAATTTCTGCTCGCCAAACGCCCGGTCGGTGCCGCCACGCGCGAGACCTTCACTTACCAGGAAGTACCGGTGGGCGAACCCCAGGAAGGCCAGGTGCTGGTGCGCAATGAATACCTGTCCCTCGACCCGGCCATGCGTGGCTGGATGAATGAAGGCAAATCCTACATCCCACCAGTAGGCATCGGCGAAGTGATGCGCGCCCTGGGCGTAGGCAAGGTGATTGCCTCGAAGCATCCGAACTTCGCGGTGGGGGACTACGTGAACGGTGCACTGGGCGTGCAGGATTACTTCCTTGGCGAGCCCCGTGGTTTCTATAAGGTGGACCCCAAGCTAGCGCCCCTGCCCCGCTACCTGTCCGCCCTGGGCATGACCGGCATGACGGCGTACTTTGCCCTGCTGGACACCGGCACACCGAAAACCGGTGACACCGTGGTGATCTCTGGTGCTGCCGGTGCCGTGGGTAGCATCGCCGGGCAGATCGCCAAGCTCAAAGGCTGTCGCGTGGTGGGGATCGCCGGTGGCGCCGAAAAGTGCAAGTTCCTGGTGGATGAGCTGGGCTTCGACGCCGCCATCGACTACAAAAACGAAGACGTGCCCGCCGCCCTCAAGCGCGAGTGCCCCAAAGGCGTGGACGTGTATTTCGATAACGTCGGCGGGGATATTCTCGACGCCGTGCTCAGCCGCCTGGCGCTCAAAGCCCGCGTAGTGATTTGCGGCGCAATCAGCCAGTACAACAACAAGGAAGCGGTCAAAGGTCCGGCCAACTACCTGTCATTGCTGGTCAATCGTGCGCGCATGGAAGGCTTTGTGGTGATGGACCACGCGGCGAACTTCGCGGCGGCGGGCCAGGAAATGGCCGGCTGGATGGCCCAGGGCAAGCTCAAGAGCAAGGAAGATATTGTCGAAGGGCTGGAGACATTCCCGGAAACGCTGATGAAGCTGTTCAATGGCGAGAACTTCGGGAAGTTGGTGCTCAAAGTCAGCTGAAACAACACAAAAACAAATGTGGGAGCTGGCTTGCCTGCGATGCAAGCAACTCGGTTTCTAAGTGATACCCAGTTGATACTATCGCAGGCAAGCCAGCTCCCACATTTTTGCTCACTCTAAAAATCAGGCGATCTCGGCGACGACCGCTGCCAACGCCTTGGCAGGATCCGCCGCCTGGCTGATCGGACGGCCAATCACCAGGTAATCCGAGCCCGCATCCAGGGCCTGGCGTGGGGTCAGGATGCGGCGTTGGTCATCCTGGGCGCTGCCGGTGGGACGGATACCCGGTGTCACCAGTTGCAACGACGGGTGAGCGTTCTTCAAGGCCTGGGCTTCCAGGGCCGAACACACCAGGCCGTCGAGGCCGGCTTTCTGCGCCAGGGCTGCCAGGCGCAACACCTGAACCTGCGGCTCGATATCCAGGCCAATACCTGCCAGGTCTTCACGCTCCATGCTGGTGAGCACGGTTACACCGATCAACAACGGTTTTGGGCCGCTGCGCTGTTCCAGCACTTCGCGGCAGGCGCTCATCATGCGCAGGCCACCGGAGCAGTGCACATTGACCATCCACACGCCCATCTCGGCCGCGGCTTTGACGGCCATCGCCGTGGTGTTGGGGATGTCATGGAATTTCAGGTCCAGGAACACTTCGAAGCCTTTGTCACGCAGGGTGCCGACGATTTCCGCCGCGCAACTGGTAAACAGTTCCTTGCCGACCTTGACCCGGCAAAGCTTGGGGTCCAACTGGTCAGCCAGCTTCAGTGCGGCGTCACGGGTGGGGTAATCCAGGGCGACGATGATAGGAGTCTGGCAGACGGACATTGGAATGGGCTCTCAGGCAAGTCGAAATCGGCGCGGATTGTAGCGCAAGCAGCGCCGTTGCGGGATCCGATGATCGGTAAATACTGATCAAGCGCCCAATACCGGCGATTCAGAGCAATTGTTTCAACCCCGATACATTCACGACACGCCCCCAATACGCCGCCCGGCTAGCCTCGCGCACATGACCGTCCGCCCAGCACTTCCAGCCCTGGAACTGGGCGCCTATGCTGACAGCCACACTCAGGCAGATGACCTCGCTATGCATACCCCTTGCGACCCTGTAAACGAAGCGCCAAAAGACGCGGTGATCGCCGAAGACAAGCGCTGGAATACTCGCGCGCTGATTGTCGACGACGACGTGCCGATCCGCGAACTGCTGATCGACTACCTGGCACGCTTCAATATTCTCGCCTCGGGCGTCACCGACGGCACCGCCATGCGCCAGGCCATGCAAGCGGAGACCTTCGATGTGGTGGTGCTCGACCTGATGCTGCCGGGCGAAGACGGGCTGACATTGTGCCGCTGGCTACGCGCCGAGTCGGATATTCCGATTTTGATGCTCACCGCCCGCTGCGAACCTACCGACCGCATTATCGGCCTGGAACTGGGCGCCGATGACTATATGTCCAAGCCGTTCGAGCCGCGGGAGTTGGTCGCGCGTATCCAGACCATCCTGCGCCGGGTGCGTGATGACCGCACCGAACAGCGGGCCAATATCCGTTTCGACACTTGGCGCCTGAACAGCGTGCTGCGCCAGCTGGTGGCCGATGATGGCCTGGTGGTGCCGTTGTCCAACGCCGAGTTTCGTTTGTTGTGGGTGTTTATCGAACGCCCCCGCCGTGTGCTGAGCCGCGAACAGCTGCTGGACGCGGCCCGTGGGCGCTCCATCGAGGCCTTTGATCGCAGCATCGACCTGCTGGTGTCGCGCCTGCGCCAGAAGCTGGGGGATGACCCCAAGGCTCCGCAATTGATCAAGACCGTACGCGGCGAAGGTTACCTGTTCGACGCCCGGGATATCGGTTGATGCGCGCGCCCTTCAACACGCTGTTCGGGCGACTGTTCGGCCTGTTGCTGGTGGCGATTGTGCTGGCCCATGTGCTGGCGTTCTTCTGGTTCCACCACTACGGCCCGCCGCCACCACCCCGCGCGGCCTTCGTCGAACAACCAGATGGCAGCCTCACGCCCTTGCGCAAAGCGCCTCGCCCCTGGTTCGGCGGCCCGGTGGTGCCCCTGACATTTCAATTTATCTCGCTGATCATCGCTGCCTGGTACGGCGCCAAACTGCTGAGCCGGCCGATCCAGCGCCTGAGCGCAGCGGCCGAGCGCCTGAGCGTCGACCTCGACAGCCCGCCCCTAGTGGAAACCGGCCCTCGCGAAGCACGCCAAGCGGCCTCGACCTTCAACCTGATGCAAAAGCGCATCCGCGAACAAGTCAGCCAGCGCGCACGCATGCTCGGCGCGGTCTCCCACGACCTGCGCACCCCGCTCTCGCGCCTCAAGTTGCGCCTGGAACAAATCGAAGACCCCAAGCTGCAAGGCCAGATGCGCCAGGACCTGGACGACATGATCGGCATGCTCGATGCCACCTTGAGCTACCTGCACGAACAGCGCACCAGCGAGACACGGCATTGGCTCGATGTACAGGCGTTGGTGGAATCCCTGAGTGAAAACGCCCAGGACCAAGGCCGCGACGTGCAGTTTGCCGGCACCTGTACACCGTTGCAGGTACAGCCGATGGCCCTGCGTTCATGCCTGAACAATTTGATCGATAACGCCCTGCGCTATGCCGGCACCGCCCGGGTGGAACTGGCCGACAGCCGCGGTGCGTTGGTAATCCGGGTGATCGACCACGGCCCGGGAATCGCCGCCGATAAGCGCGAAGCGGTGTTCGAGCCTTTCTTTCGCCTGGAAGGGTCGCGCAACCGCAATTCCGGAGGGGTCGGTTTGGGGATGACCATTGCCAGGGAGGCCGTCGAGCGACTCGGCGGCCACCTGAGCCTGGAAGATACACCGGGCGGTGGGTTGACGGCGGTGATGTGGTTGCCGAGGGTTTAAGCACTCCCATTTACCTGACGCGCCGCGATCCAAACGTGGGAGCTGGCTTGCCTGCGATTGCGCAGTGTCAGTCGATGAAGTGTTGGCTGGCCCACCGCTATCGCAGGCAAGCCAGCTCCCACAAGTACCGCGGCGTACCACAGTTAGGTACACCCATCAGTTACACGGTTTGTCTTCACGACGCACTTGCGCCTGGCTCGCGCTCCAGTCTGTCAACAGGCTGTAGGCCACCGCCAGCAACGTCGGGCCAATAAACAGGCCGATAAAGCCGAACGCTATCAACCCGCCAAATACACCCAACAACACAATCACCAACGGCAGGTTGCCGCCACGGCTGATCAGGTACGGCTTGAGCACGTTATCCACGCCGCTGATCACGAACGTGCCCCACACGCCCAGGAATACCGCGTAGGTGTAGTCGCCCTTCCACGCCAGCCACGCCGTGGCCGGGATCCACACCAGCGGCGGCCCCATGGGAATAAGGCTGAGCAGGAAAGTCACGATACCCAGTACCAGCGCGCCCGGTACGCCGGCGATCAGAAAGCCGATCAGCGCCAGCAGCGCCTGGGCCGCAGCGGTGCCGATCACACCATTGACCACTCGCTGTACCGTGCCAGCCACCAGTTCGATGTAATAGCCGGCGCGTTCGCCGATCAGGCGCTCCAACAGGCGGTGCACAAACATCGCCAGGCGCGGCCCGTCACGGTAGAAAAAGAATACGAAGACCAGGCTCAGGGTCAGCTCGAGAATGCCGCCGCCAATTTGCGCACTGCGCGCCAACAACCAATTGCCGACCTGGCCCAGGTACGGCTTGATGCTCACCATCAGCGCCGCGCCTTGTTGATCAATGCTGTCCCAGGTCGCCACCAGGCGCTCGCCTACGAAGGGGATCGACCCCAACCAGGTCGGCGCCTCGGGCAAGCCGTCGACCTGGATGTCCTTGATCAGCGCCACCGCATCACGCACATGGTCCGCCAGGTTGAACCCCAGCCATACCAATGGCACCGCCACCAGCAACATCCAGCCCAACGTCAAGATGCCAGCGGCCAGGGACTCCCGGCCGCCGAGCCAACGGGTGAGCAAACGCATCAGCGGCCAGCTGGCAAATGCCAGCACCGCGCCCCAGAACAGCGCCGACCAGAACGGCGCCATGACCCAGAAGCTGGCACCAAACAGCACCAGCAGCAGGATTTGCACCAGCAGGCGATCGTTATTGAGCATCGGGTATCTCGAGAAGAAGGCTGTAGGAAGAGAGCTTAGGCGAACGGCGCGGGTCCGTTCGCCCGTGTGATGCTTAGCGTATCAGATGCAGATGCAGCCCTTGGGTTTCACCGGCGCCGGTTTCCAGACGGGCGGTGCGCACGCCCTTCTCCACCAGCGCCTGGCGCCAGGCCTCGGTGTGCGGCCCGCTCAGGCTCACGCGCAGGGTGGTGTCGAGGTTCAAGGCACGGGATATCAAGGTCAGCCAGGTGTCATCAGGCTCGGCGCCCAGCGCGGGGAAATCCAGCTCGCCGGTGCTTTTGAGTTCACGCAGCAGGGTGGCCGAGGTGGGCAGCAGGTTGCCCAGAGGCGCGCTGGCGTCGAGTTGCTCCACATGCAGGTAGGCGCGACGGTTACCGCGGGTAATGCCATACAGCGCGACCAGGGAATTGTCCTGCGGGGCGGCCAGGCGAAGCAGCAGGTACTCCTGTTGGCCGTCGGCGCCCACTAGCTTGGCGTTACCAAACACCTCGTTGGCCCACAGGCTGCTTTCGCCACAATCGCGGGCCTTGCACCAGAACAACAACTGCGCGCCCTTGGCCTGCAAGGCTTCGCGTGTTGCGGTAAAGGCGGCGCTGGAGCTGTGTTCGGCGGGTAGTTCATAGGTGATGGCAGTGGCTGGGCCGCGTGCGATGGCCTGGCCTTCGTAGCGCAACTGGCCGCTGATCTTGCGGATTGCGCCCATGGGGTAGATGCGTTCCTTGTCTTCAGCAGGGCGGTAATCGACGATTTGCGCATCAACCTGACGGGCTACCGCCGGTAAATCCTGGCTGCCGGGCAGATCGGCGGCAAATACCAGGGGGCTGAAACAGCAAAGGCCTAGGGCACGGATACATCCTTTACCCAGGCTCATCGGATCAGCGAGCCCTGGCCAATGGTGGTCACAGCGATATCGAGTGTGTTCATGGTTGACTCCCTTTCAATCCGCCCAGCCTCGGCAGTTGACCCCGCCAAGTCAAGGCGTGGAGAAGAACCGATTGAAACAGTCTGCAACAAGAGCTGCACCGGGCTCGTCATTAAGGTGTAAATGATGGCCGCCTGGCAGCGTGGTAACCGTGAAGGGTAGCTGAGAAAGCAATCCGGAATGTTTCGCCAGCATGCCGTCAGCCGCGACCACCAACTGCGTAGGGCACCCTACCCTTCGCACGAAAGCCATGGCCTGTTCATCGGTCAGGCGCATCGGCGACGCCAGGGTCAGGCGGCTATCGCTGCGCCAAGTGTAACCGCCCGGCACCGGCATCAAACCGCGCTGGGCCAGGAGTTGCGCCGCTTCACGGCTGACCGCCACCACGCCTTTCATCCGCGCCTCAACGGCCCGATCAAGGCTGTTGTAGACGGGTTTGCGCTTGTCCTGCAGGCTCAATTGCGCCTGCAACGCCATGCCCAGGCGCTCGGCCGCGTTCTCGCCGCTGGCGGTCGGTGGGATCACGCCGTCGATCAGGCCCAGGTGTGTCACCCGCTCCGGCAAGGCCCCGGCCAACACCAGGGAGACTATGGCGCCAAGGGAGTGGCCAAGTAATGCAAAACGTTTCCAGCCCAGTTGCTCGGCCACCTGCAGCACGTCGTAGACGTAATCCCACAAGGCATAACCGGCGCCAGCCGGGCGGTGCGCCGAATGCCCATGCCCCGCCATGTCCAGGGCGACGATGCGCAACCCGTGCAACTTGGGCGCCAGGCGCGCAAAGCTGTTGGCGTTGTCCAGCCAGCCATGCAAAGCAATCACCGGCAGCCCATCCTCGGGCCCGAACAGATGCGCGGCCAATTCGATGTGCGGCAAGCTCAGGCGAACCTCTTCGACAGGCGTACTCATGCGCAACTGCGCTCGCGGGCCTGCCAGCGGGCGAACAGGTTTTTGATCAAGGCAGCGGTGTCCTGGGGGCGTTCAAGAGGGAACATATGGCCCCCGGGCATGGTGAGCATTTCGCCCATGGGCAAGCGGTCGACACCGCTGGCATGGTGACGCATCACCACCCGGCTCTGGCGGCCACGCACCACGGCCAGCGGCACCTTCAACTGGCGCACCTGGCCCGGGCTGGTGTGGGGCACGCCGCGATAGATGCTGATTTCGGTGGCTGGGTCGAACCGCAGGCGCAGGCGATCGCCCACTTGCTGCAGACCATGTTGCAGGTACGCGTCAAAGCAATCGGGGTCAAAGCCACGGAACAGGGTCTTGCCGGCGAAATAGCTGCGCGCGGTGTCCAGGTCGGTGAATTCTTCGCGCCGGCCAAGCGTGCGCCCAGCCGGGGTGAGGCGGTCGATAAAACCAAAGCGCTTGGCAGCGCGGATCACCCAGCGGTCTGCGCGGGTGAGCACCGGCGAATCCAGCATCACCACGCCCCGGTACAGGTGCGGGCAGCGCATGGCCGCGTGCAAATGCAGCACGCCTCCCAGGGAATGGCCCACGCCCCATACCGGTTCTGGCTGCTGCTCCAGATGGTGGATCAGTTCGTCCACCAGGTTCTGCCAGTTATCATCCACCGGGAACCTGGGGTCGTGACCGTGCTGCGGCAGATGTGCCACCGCATATTCCGGGGCCAGGGCGGCAAACAGCTTGCCGTAAGTGGCCGAAGGGAAGCCATTGGCGTGGGTAAAAAACACGTGCTGCGACATACAGGTTCCATCAACAAAAACAGAGGGGGATTGTCACCATGCCCGGCCTCTACAGCAATGACTGTAACTGCCAGGAATGATGACACTCACGCCACGCCTATCGCGCCGGCGGTTGTTCACCCAGCGGCACCACGGCCATGGTCAGGCGCGAGACACAACTGGCCTTGCCCTCGTCGCTGCTCAAACGGATGTCCCACACTTGGGTAGTGCGCCCGATATGAATAGCCTTGGCCACCGCCGTCACCCGACCGCTGCGCACACCGCGCAGATGGTTGGCGTTGACCTCCAGGCCCACGCAATAGAACTTGCTTGCATCAATGCACAAGTAGGCGGCCATGGAGCCGACACTTTCGGCCAGCACCACCGAGGCCCCGCCGTGCAGCAGGCCGTAGGGCTGATGGGTGCGGTGGTCGACCACCATACTGGCGGTAAGGGATTCGTCGTCGAAGCTTTCGAAACGAATATCCAGCATTTCACCGATGGTGTTTTTCTGGATCGCGTTGAGGTGTTCGATATTCGGTTGGGTACGCCACAGGCTCATACGGTTGTCCTTGTTGGTTTTATTACGACCCTAATCCTGCCACAGAACGGTTTCGGCGCGCGCGCTCCATGCTTGCAATTGTGGCCCGTACGTCGACTCGATCACGTTGCGTTTGATCTTCAAGGTCGGCGTGAGAAAACCGTTTTCCACCGCCCAGTGGTCTTTCACCACCACCAATTGCCCCATGCGTTCGTGCTTGTCCAGGCCCGCGTTCACCTGTGCCAGCCAGCGTTCAAGACCACTGCCGAGGGCTTGGCGGTCCTCGCCGGGTGCCGACAAGACGCACAGCCCTATCGGCGCGCTGAGCCCCTCGCCGACCACACACACCTGTTCAATACGTGCATGTTCGGCCAGGCGGTTTTCAATCGGCGCCGGGGCCACGTATTTGCCTTTGCTGGTCTTGAAAATTTCCTTGAGGCGTCCGGTCAGGCGCAGGCGACCGTCCGCGTCCTGCTCGCCCTTGTCACCCGTGCGCAGGAAGCCATCTGCGGTGAGCGTATCCGCGGTTTTCTGCGGGTCCTTGAAGTAGCCCAACATGGTCGCGCCACTGTGTACCTGCACTTCGCCTGACGGGTCGATACGCACTTGCACGCCTGGGCAGGGCTGGCCGATCCAACCAAGCGTTTGCCCACCTGGGCGACACACATGGGAATAGCCGCAGTTTTCGGTCATGCCATACACCTCCAGCACATCCAGGCCCAGGCGCTGATACCAACGCAGCAACGCCTCGGGCACCGGCGCCGCGCCGGAAAGAGCGATACGCAGCGCATCCAGCCCCAGACCGGCGAGGACTTTATGGCCGACGCGCTTGCCGATAAAAGGCAGGCTTAACAGCATATCGAGCCTTTTTTCCGGGATTTTGGCGTAGACGCCCAGTTGGAATTTGGTCCAGATGCGCGGCACGCCAAACAAGGCCGTCGGCCGCGCCCTGCGCAAATCGGTCAGGAAGGTCTCCAGGCTCCCAGCAAAAAAAACGGTTTGCCCGGTATAGATCGACGCCATTTCCACAAACATTCGCTCCGCCACATGGCACAGCGGCAGGTACGACAGCAACCGGTCATCCTCTCCCAGGCCAAACAACTCAGTACCGCGCGTGGCAGCACACCCCAAGGCGCCGAAACTGTGCATCACCCCTTTGGGCAGGCCGGTCGTGCCGGAGGTGTAGATGATGGTAGCCAGGCTGTCGGCATCCGGTAGCGGGTTGTCCTGAATCGGCGAGCAGGCTTGCAGGTTCGCCCAGTTGAAATCGAAAGCCCCGTCAGGACACAGCGGCAGGCTGATAGTCGGGACACCCGCAGGGATGCCAGGCGCCATCGCCGACCAATCATCAAGCTTGCCGATCAGCGCCAACCGCGCCTGCGAGTGAGTCAGCACATGGGCGACTGAGTCCGCGGTGAGGTTGGGATAAAGCGGCACCGACACATGCCCGGCCATCCAGATCGCCAGGTCGGCGATGATCCAGTGGGCGCAGTTTTTTGAAATCAAGGCAATGTGCGAACCCTGGGGCAACTCCCGCGCGCGCAGCCAGTGCGCAGCGCAACGGACCTGGTGGCCGACATCGCCCCAGGTGAGGGCCTGCACCTCACCGCCGCCGATGGGCTGAACGAGGAAGACTTTGCGCGGGTGCCGCGCTTCACGCTCGAAGAAGACCTGCAACGGCAAACGAAAAGCGACAGGCATGGGACGCGCTCCTTTGTGATCCGAGATACAGCCGACCAAGCACTTGCTTGGTTGACGGTATAGCACAGGTAAAGGAAATGGCTTGTCGCTAACCACGATGCGAAGCGAGCCGCTCTTGATCTGCTCTTGATCTTGATCTCAGGCGCCCCGTCGAACCACGCTGGCCGGAATTCCGGGTCCTTTTCCAAAAGTCAGGGCGGAACTCTAAGTGGCCGTTACCGCAGGAATGGATATGTACTCGGTATAACGGTGTCGCCTGTCAGGTCGTCATCGCAGGCAAGCCAGCTCCCACATTTGGATTGCGGGGTGTCATGTAGATAGGCGTCGGCTGTCAAGCCGTCATCGCAGGCAAGCCAGCTCCCACATTTGGATTGCGGGGTGTCAGCGAGATAGGCGTCGGCGGCAGGCTGTCGCGCAGGCAAGCGCCCTCGCCACAGCGTCGCACGATGCCTAGGGATTCTTCACACCCACCAGACTCATCAACCCCGCCAATGGAAAATCACCCTCAAGCTCCGCCAGGCTGGCCGTGTACATCGGCTGTGGCTGACGCTGATGCCCATGCTGCAAAAAACTGATCAGGCTGCCCACCAGCGGTTGGTGGCTGACCAACAGCACGTCGTCATCGCTGTCGAGTTTCTCCAGCACTCGCTGAACATCCCCATCGGGCGTCAGCCACGGCACAGTACGGATTTCGGGCTGAAACCCCAGCACATCGCGCACCAACTGCGCCGTCTGTTGCGCCCTTACATAAGGGCTGGCAATGATGGCGCCCAAGGGCTGGCCAATCAGGTGCGCAGCACTGCGCAAGACTTCGGCACGCCCATGCTCGGTAAGGTTGCGCTCGGCGTCCGTGGGTGCGTGCCCTTCAGCTTCACCGTGACGCAGAATCCATACCTTCATAGCTTCGGCTCTTCATCACGCACCGGGTGCGGTGCCGGCGGTACGCTGTGGGCCGCTTCGCCTTCGGGCGCACGTGGGGTTGGCCAATCGGCGAACGGCCAGGGCTTTTGCTCGGTGTGGAAGCTGCCGAAGCGGCCAATCTGCGCCAGGAACTGGCTGAGGCTGTCGCCAAAGTTCATCAGGCCCAGGTTCGGCGCTCCGTAGACCAGCCGGTAAATCAATTGCACCACCACCAACGCGCCGAGCAGGAATTGCGCCACCTGCCACACCAGCGCAAACACCAGCATCCACAGGATGCGCAAGACAATCGACTCGTATGGGGGGGCAGCTTTGGGATCGTTCATGACGCGCTCCTCAGTTAAAACCACTGGTGGAAATGAAGTCGACATCGGTCTTGGGCTCGGCCCGCATCAGTAACTCGATGACCTGGTTCAAGGTGCGCCCTTCGAACAGGATCGCGTGCAGCCCGGCGACCAGCGGCATGTACACGCCCACTTCCTGGGCCTTGGCCTTCAAAACCTTGAGGGTGTTGACCCCTTCGGCCACTTCACCCAGGCGCGTCACCGCCTCCTCCAGGCTCAGCCCTTGGCCCAGGGCAAATCCAACCTGATAGTTGCGGCTTTTAGGCGATGAGCAGGTGACGATCAAGTCACCCACGCCCGCCAGGCCGAGGAAGGTCATGGGGTTGGCGCCCTGGTTCACCGCAAAACGCGTCATCTCGGCCAGGGCACGGGTGATCAGCATGCTCTTGGTGTTTTCGCCCATGCCCAGGGCCACGGCCATGCCGGCGATGATCGCGTAGACGTTTTTCAAGGCGCCGCCCAATTCGACGCCGAAGCGATCAGCGCTGGCGTAGACCCGGAAAGTACGGCCATGCAGCACCGCCTGGACGCGCTCGCACAAGGCCTCGTCTTCACTGGCGACCACGGTGGCGGTCAACGCGTGCTCGGCGACTTCCCGCGCAAGGTTTGGCCCGGACAGCACGCCAATGCGCGCCTGAGGGGCGATTTCGGTGAGGATTTCACTCATCAACTTGAAGGTGTGGGCTTCGATGCCCTTGGTCAGGCTGACCAACAACTTGCCAGCCAGGCGTTCGGCGTGGGGCGCCAATACCGAACGCAAGGCGCTGGAAGGCAGCGCGACGAAGCACAGGTCGCAAGCCGTGAGGGTGTCCAGCAGGTCGGTCACCGGTTCGACGGCAGGATGAATCTTGATACCTTTAAGGTAACGGGGGTTTTCGCGATGCACGCGAATGGCTTCGGCCTGCTCGGGGTCGCGCATCCACTGACGCACCGCGTGGCCGTTCTCGGCCAGCAGGTTAGCCACGGCGGTACCAAAACTTCCGCCTCCCAGGACCGCAATAGGGCGCTGTTCAGTCATATGCAATCCGTTAATCCATACCAGTGGCGATGGCGGCATTATACGGGGCGCCCGGCTTGCGGCCAGCCCCCCTATCAATTCGCGGTTTTGTCAGAAAATGCCACGGGTGTGCGAAGTAAATGCAAGTCCGACGACTGGCAAATAGCCGCGCCTCGGTTAACATGGTCGGCTATCCGCAATTAACAAGGCCGTGCCGTGTATCTAGGCCCTCCTCCTCGCTCATCACTGTTATTGATGCTGGTGTGCGCTACCTGCGCACAGGCCGACGACCTGTTCCTCGACAGCCAGCCGCTGCCCCAGGTCTTGACCGCCACGCGCCTCAAGCAATCGGCCGCCGCCGTGCCCGGCAGCATGACGGTGATCGACAGCGAGCTGATCAAGGCCAGTGGTGCCCGGGACATCTCGGAACTGCTGCGGCTGGTTCCCGGGATGATGGTCGGCTACACCAGCGGCAACCAGGCCTCGGTGAACTACCACGGCACCAGCGCCAGTGATGCCCGGCGCATGCAGGTGTTGATCGACGGGCGCTCGGTCTACCGCGCTGGCCTGGCCACGGTGGACTGGAGCGATATCCCGGTGGCCATGGAGGATATCGAGCGCATCGAGGTCTTTCGCGGCCCCAACACCGTCAGCTACGGCGCCAATGCACTGATGGCGGTGGTGAATATCCTCACCCGCTCGCCGGCCAACAGCCAGGGTTCACGGATAAAGGTGGTCCGTGGCGAACGTGGCATCAATGACTTCTATGCCAGCCAGGGTGTGGGCTGGGAGACCGGCGATTTGCGCTTGTCCCTGTCCGGGCAACAGGACGATGGTTTTGACAGCGACGCAGCCGGCGCCGACCGCCGTGACGGGCGCCGTCTCAACCGTTTCAGCCTGGCGGTGAGCCAGACCTTGAATGGGCAACAAAGCCTCGATTGGCAACTGAACGTCAAGGAAGGCACGAACCAGCGCCCTTATACCTACACCCCGGTGTTTGCCGGGATTACCGAAGGCGGTAGCAATTCCGACGCCACCGCCAAAGACTATGCGGGCTCCCTGCGCTGGAACTTCGACTTCAACCCCGACCACAGCCTGTATATCCAAGGTTCGGCACAGCAATGGGACCGCAAGCAAATCTGGAAAGCCTGTGACGCCAAGGTCTCGTTCAGCCCGGAGCTGACCCAGCTATGGCAGCTCAACCCCAACTATGCCGAACAGCTGGCGCGGCACATGGACACCTACAGCCAAGGCTCCGCACCACCCGGCAGCGCCGCCGAACAGGCCTTGGCCAATCAGGTGCTGGGCCAGTGGCGCAACGGCGCCAACCAGAGCGTGTGCGGCGATATCGACCAGAGCGCCCGTGAAAGCCGCTACGACGTGGAGATTCAGGACACGCTCAGCCTCTCCGACAGCCTGCGCCTGGTCAGCGGCATGAATTACCGCTACGACCGCGCCGACTCCGAGACCTACTTCAATGGCACCCTGGACGACACCACCTGGCGTCTGTTCGGGCATCTGGAATGGCGCGCCAGCGAACACTGGCTACTGCAAGGTGGCGCCATGTACGAAGACACGCACCTGAGCGGCAACTCGCTGACGCCGCGTGTGGCGGTCAATTACCTGATCAACCCCCGCCACGGCTTGCGCGCGGTTTACTCCGAGGCGATCCGCTCGCCGGACATGTTCGAGAACAACGTCAACTGGAGCTACCGTGTCACCAATCTCAGCTCCCCGACCTACGGGCAAAACGCCGGGCAATATTTTGTCGTGACGCGCGGCCCCGGCAACCTCGACAAAGAGTTGATGCGCTCACGCGAGCTGGGCTACAACGGCTTCTTTGCCGAGCTGGGGCTGAATGTCGACGTGAAGCTGTTCTATGACGAAATCACCGACATGATCAGCTCGCCGCTGCGCAACAACCAGTACATCGCCAGTAACGCCAACAGCTCGCGCTTCACCGGTGCCGAGTCACAGTTCGACTGGCGCGTGAGTAGCGCCGACCGCCTGCGCCTGACCTATGCTTATGTAGACGCCACCTCCAGCAACCCGCTGGACAAAGCGCAAACCGCGCGTAACAGCGGCTCGGCCGGTTGGCTGCGTGAATGGGGCCAGGGGTGGTCCAGCGCCTTGTTCTACTATGGCGACGACGCACTCAACCAATATCGCTTCCAGCGGGTCGACCTGCGGGTGGCCAAGCGCATTGCCGTAGGCAAAACCAACGTGGAGCTGGCGGGCATGTTGCAACAACGCCTGGATAACCAACCCACCACCTGGGCGGACAACAACTACGACCATCGCCACGTTCTCTACTTCAGCGCCGAGCTGGACTTCTGACATGGCCGATCAGTCACGGATGACACGCCTCCTGGTTTCACGATTGTGGCGCCGCGGCCTGCTGCTGGCGTGCCTGCTGCTGGCAGCGCCGGCCTGGAGTGCCAGCATCCTGCTCACGGCCGCCGAGGACGGTGCCGGTGTGCGCGCCTTTACTCAGGCACTTGCCCAACAGCGCCCCAACGACCAGGTCAGCTTTACCCCCCTCAACGAGTTGCCGGCGCCCAGGGACTTGCCCGCCAGCACCCGTTTGATCCTCCTCGACCTGCCCGGCCTCGACTGGCGCCTGCAGGATGCCCAGGGGCCGCCCGCTCTGGTGTTGCGCATCAGCCGCCTCCAGGCCCGGCAACGCCTGGGCAACACGCACCCGGCGAAAATCAGCCTGCTCTGGAGCGACCCGCCGCTGGAGCGTCAGTTGCGCCTGATCGCCCATATCCTGCCCCAGGCCCAGCGCGTTGGCGTGCTTTACGATGCCGGCAGTGAGTTCCTGCTGCGCGAACTGATGCAGGCCGCCAAGCCCATCGGCCTGGAAATCGTGCCCCAGCTCTGGGACAACACCAGTGACAGCCGCCCGTTGCAAAACCTGTTCAAGAACAGCGACGTGCTACTGGGCCTGGACGATCCGAACCTGTACAACCCCAAAACCGTAAAAAACCTGTTGCTGAGCAGTTACGCCCGACAACTGCCGTTGGTGGGGCCCAATGCCGGCTTTGTGCGGGCCGGCAGCCTGGCCAGCACCTACAGCGATCAGGCCGACTGGCTCGCCGTGCTGGACCATCTGCTGGACCAGCCGCCGGCCAATTGGCCGCACACGCTCTACCCTGAACACTTCAAAGTCGTGGGCAACCCGCAAGTCGCACGCTCACTGGGCATCGAACAGGTCGATGAAGTCGCCGTTGCCGCCCGCTTGGCCGAAGGAGAACAACGTCCATGACCTTGCGTCGTCGTTGGGATATCAACACCCGCACCCAGCTCATTACCCTGGGCCCCGCGCTGCTGTTGACCCTGCTGCTCATCACCTTCTTCACCTTTGTGCGCATCCAGGATTTGCGCCAGGAACTGGACCACACCGGTCAATTGATCGCCAACCAGCTGGCGCCCGCCACTGAGTACGGCGTGATTTCCGGCAACAACGACGTGCTTGAATCCCTGCTGCGTGCAACCCTGGCCACGCCCCATGTACGCTTCCTGGAGATCCAGGACAGCGCCGAGAACATCCTGGTGTACGTGGAGCAGCCGTCCGAGCGACATGATCGCTCGCTGTCGGTGAAGGTGTTCCAGGCACCGATCCGCCTGCAACACATCCAGCTCAACAATGACTTTTTCCAGGACAACCTCAACGAACCCAAGGCCCCCCGCGCGGACTACCTGGGGCGGGTGATCGTGGGCATGTCCAATGATGCGTTCAGCCAGCGCCAGCAGGAGATCCTGTTCAAGGCCGGGATCCTGGCCTTGTTCGCCCTGCTGTTTACCTTCCTGCTGGCGCGGCGCTTGTCGGCGAGCCTGTCAAAGCCGATCAGCGCCATGGGGCATGCGGTCAAGGCCATCCAGCAAGGCGATTACAAGACGCCACTGCCCATCGTCGATGACTCGGAACTGGGCGACCTCTCGCGGCATATCAACAACCTGGCCGAGGGCCTTCACCAGGCCAGTCGCGAGCAGCAACAAGCCATGGCCCAGTTGATCCAGACCCGTGAAGAAGCCGAGCGGGCGAACAACGCCAAGTCGGATTTCCTGGCGATGATGAGCCATGAACTGCGCACGCCCATGAATGGCGTGCTGGGCATGCTGCAACTGCTGGAAACCACCGAGATGACCGAGGAGCAGACCGAGTATGCGGCGCTGGCTTCGGAGTCTACCGAGCACTTGCTCAAGGTGATCAATGACATCCTCGACTTCTCACGCATTGAACGCGCCGCACTGGAGCTGGAGCATATTCCGTTCAACCTGGCGGACCTGATCAGCAGCTGCGCCCAAGCGTTCCAGCACAGTGCCCAACAGCGCGGGCTGAGCCTGGAGTTGCCCATCCCCATGGGCCTGGAAGCCCTGCGGGTGCGCGGCGACCCGACGCGGATCCGTCAGATTCTGGTGAACCTGATCGGCAATGCATTGAAATTTACCGAACATGGCAGCGTGACCGTCGAGCCCCACTGGCAAACCCTGGACCATGAGTTGCTGTGGTTCACCTGCACCGTGCGCGACAGCGGCATCGGTATTTCTGCCGAACGCCTGGATTTGATGTTCGATGCCTTCCAGCAGGCCGACAGCTCCATTTCCAGGCGTTACGGTGGCACGGGCCTGGGCCTGCCGATTGCGCGCACCCTGGCCGAACGTATGGGCGGCACCTTGCGCGCCCAGAGCGAAGAAGGTCGAGGCTCAGTGTTCACCTTGGAGATTCCGCTGGCCATTGACCAGCAGCATGTGCCGGTCGCCGCTCCTGATGCGCTTGGCAAAGCCAGCGCGGGCGATGGGCGCCACGTACTGTTGGTGGAGGACAACCCGGTCAACCGCACCGTGGTCGAAGCGATGCTGCGCAGCCTGGGCTTCGAAGTCAGCCTGGCCACGGACGGCGCCGAGGCGATCCGCAGCGCCGAGAGCTTGATTTTCACCGCCATCCTGATGGATTGCCGCCTGCCCCTGATTGATGGCTACGAGGCCACGCGGCAGATTCGCCAACTGCCCGGCTGCGCCGATCTGCCGATCATCGCCCTGACGGCCAACGCCTTGCAGGGCGATCGCGAAGCCTGCCTGGCAGCCGGAATGAACGATTACCTGGCCAAGCCGTTCAAACGCACGGATTTGCAGCAAATCCTGCAGCGCTGGGTGCAATAGCGCCGCGCCATCAGCCAACTGCGACTGGCGTGAAAGACGAAAGTGGGGCAGTCTTAGGCACCCGAACGGGCTGATAAACAGGCCCGGTTTAAAATTTCAGTGAACAAGTGTACATTCAGTGCCTTGCCGCTGTGACTTTCACTACAACGCAATAGTCTATGTGTAGGCTGCCGCTATGAGGCATGAACGCTTCATTCGGTTCGGGAAGATTTGCCCAACCCAGCCGCATGGGATTATTGAGGAGCTCGCATGACCAAACAAAACGCCTTTACTCGGGAAGACCTGCTGCGCTGCAGTCGCGGTGAGCTGTTCGGCCCAGGTAACGCGCAACTGCCCGCCCCGAACATGCTGATGGTGGATCGCATCACCCATATCAGCGAAGAGGGTGGCAAGTACGGCAAAGGTGAATTGGTCGCCGAGCTGGATATCACCCCTGACCTGTGGTTCTTCGCTTGCCACTTCGAAGGCGACCCTGTGATGCCAGGCTGCCTGGGCCTTGATGCCATGTGGCAGCTGGTCGGTTTCTACCTGGGCTGGCAAGGCCTGCCGGGCCGCGGTCGCGCCCTGGGTTCGGGCGAAGTGAAGTTCTTTGGCCAGGTACTGCCGAGCGCCAAGAAAGTCACCTACAACATTCAAATCAAGCGCGTCCTCAAGGGCAAGCTGAACCTGGCCATCGCCGACGGTTCGGTGACTGTCGACGGTCGCGAGATCTATACTGCCGAAGGCCTTCGGGTCGGCGTATTTACTTCCACTGACAACTTTTAAGGGTTATCCGCATGCGCCGCGTCGTTATCACTGGTCTGGGCATCGTTTCTTGCCTGGGCAATGACAAAGAGACCGTCACCGCTAACCTGCGTGCAAGTCGCCCTGGCATCCGCTTCAACCCGGAATATGCCGAAATGGGTCTGCGTAGCCAGGTTTCCGGCTCCATTGACCTGCCCCTCGAAGAACTGATCGATCGCAAGATCTATCGCTTCGTCGGCCACGCTGCCGCCTACGCCTACCTGGCCATGAAAGACGCGATCGCGGACTCCGGCTTGAGCGAAGACCAGGTTTCGAACGTACGCACCGGCCTGATCGCCGGCTCCGGCGGCGCATCGACCCTCAACCAGATGGAAGCGCTGGATATCCTGCGCGAAAAAGGCGTGAAGCGCGTCGGCCCTTACCGTGTCACGCGGACCATGGGCAGCACCGTTTCCGCTTGCCTGGCTACGCCATTCCAGATCAAGGGCGTGAACTACTCGATCTCCTCCGCATGCGCCACCAGCGCCCACTGCATCGGGACTGCCGTTGAGCAGATCCAACTGGGCAAGCAGGACATCGTATTTGCCGGCGGCGGTGAAGAAGAGCATTGGAGCCAGTCGTTCCTGTTCGACGCCATGGGTGCATTGTCCACCCAGTACAACGAAACCCCAGAAAAAGCCTCCCGCGCTTACGACGCCAAGCGTGACGGTTTCGTCATCGCCGGCGGTGGTGGCATGGTGGTGGTCGAGGAGCTGGAACACGCCCTGGCCCGTGGCGCGAAGATCTACGCGGAAATCGTTGGCTATGGCGCGACGTCCGACGGCTACGACATGGTTGCGCCAAGCGGTGAAGGCGCCATCCGCTGCATGCAGATGGCAATGTCCACCGTCGACACCCCAATCGACTACCTGAACACCCACGGCACCTCGACCCCGGTCGGCGATGCCAAGGAAATGGAAGGCGTGCGTGCGGTATTTGGCGACAAGGCTCCAAAAATCAGCTCCACCAAGAGCCTGTCGGGTCACTCCCTGGGCGCCGCTGGCGTTCACGAAGCGATCTATTGCCTGCTGATGATGGAAGGCAACTTCATGGCCGGCTCGGCCAACATCGACGAGATTGATCCGGTTGTGGCCGATATGCCGATCCTGACCAAGACCGTTGAAAACGCCAAGATCGACACCGTGATGAGCAACAGCTTTGGTTTTGGTGGCACCAATGCCACCTTGGTACTCAAGCGCTGGCAGGGCAAGTAAGCCCCGCAGGTTGATCACATGAAAAAGCCCCGACTGGTTCGGGGCTTTTTTTTGCGTTTGATTTGAAACCGCGTCGCCTTCATCGCAGGCAAGCCAGCTCCCACATTCGACCGTGCTCACCTTGAAGAAACGCGGTCCAGTGTGGGAGCTGGCTTGCCTGCGATTGGGCCAACCCGGTTCCCCGCCCTACACCGAAAACCGCGCCACCATCGAATTCAGATCCACCGCCAACCGCGACAACTCCTGGCTCGCTGCGCTGGTCTGATTAGCGCCGGTAGAGGTCTGATGTGCCAGGTCGCGGATATTCATCAGGTTACGATCCACCTCCCGCGCCACCGCCGCCTGCTGCTCCGAGGCACTGGCAATCACCAGGTTGCGTTCGTTGATCAAGGTGAATGCCGAGGCAATCTCTTCCAGGGCCATGCCCGCCGATTTGGCGATCTCCAGTGTGGAGCGCGCCCGTGTGTTGCTCTGTTGCATCGAGCTGACAGCCTGGTCGGTGCCCTGCTGAATCCCGCTGATCATCTGCTCGATTTCCTGGGTCGACTGTTGTGTGCGATGAGCCAAGGCCCGCACCTCATCGGCTACCACCGCAAACCCGCGCCCGGCATCCCCTGCTCGCGCCGCTTCAATCGCCGCGTTCAGTGCCAGCAAGTTGGTTTGCTCGGCAATCGAGCGAATCACATCCAGCACTGTGCTGATGCCATAGACCTTTAGCGCCAGCGCTTCGACCTGGGTCACATTGGCGGTCACATCGGTGGCGAGGGCTTCAATCGAGACCACCGTCTGCTGCACCTGTTCACGCCCTTGCTGGGCAATACGGTCGGATTCGCGAGACGCCTGGGACGTGGCCACGGCATTGCTCGCCACCTCCTCCACCGCCACCGTCATCTGATTGACGGCCGTGGCCGCCTGTTCGATTTCCTGGTTCTGCTGGTGCAAGCCACGGGTCGCATCCTCGGTGACGCAACTGAGCTCTTCGGAAGCCGACGCCAATTGGTTCGATGATTCTGATATGCGCCGGATAGTGTCGCGCAAGCTCTCCTGCATACGCTTGAGCGCCTGTTGCAAGCGCGCTGGCTCGTCGCTGCCACTGAGCCTGATGTCGCCCGTCAAGTCGCCACTGGCAACGCCCTGGGCCACTTTCAACGACTGTGCCAACGGCAGCACGATGCTGCGTGTCAGCCACACCGCCAGGCCAATCGTGATCAACGCCGTGACGCCAATCATGACCATCACCCAGACCCGCGACTGGCTGAACACCTGCTGTGCCAGCCGGGCGGCCTCGTTGGCGCTGGACTTGTTCAGATTGACCAACTCACGCAGCGTCACGGCCATCTGGTCGGCCATCTGATTCATTTCGCCATTGACCACCGCAATGGCCTCCTCCAGCCGATTGGCCTTGGATAAGCCCACCACTTGCTCCTGGCGTTGCAGGTACTGCTGCTCCTCGACCTTGAAGCGATCAAACAGCACCCGCTCCTCAGGCAAGACGATCAATGCCTCGTACACGCCTTCAGCGTGGTGCAAACCGGTTTTGATCTCGGCGATTTTCTGCTCGTTCTGCGCAACCGCCTGGGGGTCGCGGTTGACCAGCAAGCGCAACGTCAGCGCCCGAATGCGCAACACATCCTGGTTCATCTCCCCCACCGCCATCACGCTGGGCAGCCAGTTGGTCTCCACCTGGTCCGACTGCTGGCGCATATTGGCCATCTGCAACAGGGCAAAGCCGCCCAAGACGAACACCATCAACGCCAGCACACCAAAGCCCAGGCCGGCGCGAGGGGCGATATTCAAACTGCGGATATTCATGCCAGGGTTCCTTCCAAAAGTACTGCATCCACCTGCAGCGGGTCTCTTGGACGTTATCGGCACCTGAGGTCATGAGCATAAGATCAAAACGCGATATCAACGCGCGTCGCCATCGCGATGCGGCTTGGGCAGGATGGCCAGGAAGTTGTCGCGCGCAACCTTGTGGGCAACGTCTTCGGGCAACGCATCGAGGAAAGGATCGAAACGGCGCATCTCTTTGCCCAACTTATTGAAGCGCCCCACAACATCGGAGCCGAGCATGAAGCGATCCGGGAAGCGCTCCACCAGCGCAACCCATTGCGGCCGTGGCTTGCCGGCGTCATCCAGCAGATAGGGTGTGAGCATGCTCCAGGACAGGTCGATATACAGGTTGGGGTACGCCTCAAGCAGGCGCGTCAGGGTAGGCAACAAAAAGTCCATCTGCACCTGATGACGGTGGATTTCCTTGCTGGTACCGGCATGGGCCCAGATAAAACGCGTGTGCGGGTGGTTGCGTAACGGCTGCTCGACTTCCGCCAGGTACAGTGGGTTGCGCTCACGTTTGGAGGTAATGTTGGAATGCAGCATCACCGGCAGGTCGTTTTCGGCCGCCAGGTGGTAGATGCGCGTCATGGCTTCGTTATTGGCACGCGGCGTGTCGCCGGAAGTCAGCGCGGTGAGGTCATCATGGCGGGTAAACACTTCACCGATGCCCTGCCACAGCCCAGGGTTGAGGTCGAGCATGCGCTGGATGTGGGCGGCGGAGTTCTTGTCGTTGGGATTGAAACCGGCGAGGAACGGGTGAAAGTGCTGGCGTTGCGCAGGAGAAAGTTTATTCACTGCCGCCGCGACGATCACATCCGTGGCGCTGTACCAATAAGCATCGGCGTCGTCACCGGCGTAATAGCGCGGACGCTTGGGCTCGTCTTCGTGCCATTTCTTGGCCACGGGAATCCCGGAAATCATGACGTGCTCAATGCGGTTGTCCGCCATGGCCTTGAGCAGCTTGTCCATGCCGGCGCTCTCCTGAAAGAAATCCACGTAATGCAGGTGCGCGTCGCTGTAGGCATAGTCACGAGCCTGCGCGGAAAGGCTGCTGATGGCAAGCAACAAGGCAAGACTCAGGCGGGTTCCAGACACGGTAAAACCTCAATATGGGCTGATACGGGTAGACCTTGCGCCAGCCTTCAGGGTTCAGCATGGAAAAAACCGGAACACTGGAGTGCCAGCATGCTCTATAACTGCATGACCTTCATCCTGCGCCCTTATGAGGTTTGCCATGCCTGTTACCGTCAATACGCTGAACGCTGAAAACTTTCGTCACAGCGTGAATATCAATAATCACGAGCTGTTTACCGACCTGCCCAAGAGCCTGGGCGGTGACGATTCGGCGCCCTCCCCCCACGATTATTTCGATGCTGCGCTGGCGTCGTGCAAAGCTTTGACCGTGAGGCTCTACGCGCAGAAAAAAGCTATCCCGCTGACCGGCGTGACCGTGGAGGTCACTCACGACAGCGCCGAAGAGCAAAAGGGTAAATACAAGCTCAACGTCAAGCTGACCCTCAAGGGCGTACTCACCGACGCCCAGCGCGATGAACTGCACCGCGTCGCCGATAAATGCCCGGTACATAAGCTGATGACCACTGCCGAAGTCACTATCGAGACAAAATTGTCGGAAGGTGCCTTCAGCCAATAGCCCCACCTTCCCATCGAGCGGGTTATGCTCAAAGCATCTAACCCGCTCAGACTGGGATGCCCATGACCACTCTCACCGTGATTCGCCCTCGCCCCGAAGATGTAGAAGGCCAGCCTATCCTGCGGCCCCTGCCCTCGCGTGAATGCCGCAGCGTCGGGCCCTTTGTGTTTTTCGACCACATGCTGCCGACCCGCTACGCACCGGGTAACGGCATGAATATCCGCCAGCATCCCCATATCGGCCTGTCCACCCTTACTTACCTGTTTGAAGGCGTCTTGCAGCATAAGGACAGCCTTGGCTCGGACCAGGTGGTGCAAGCCGGCGATGTCAGCTGGATGACCGCCGGCAGCGCGATTGCCCACGTCGAGCGCACACCTGAAGCGGTCAAGGCCAGTGGCTTCAACCTGCATGGCCTGCAGGTATGGCTGGCCTCGCCCAAGGACCACGAGACCGGGCCGGGACACTACAGCCATCACCCTGCGGCGAGCTTGCCGAAAAGCGATAACCTCGGCGTGCAGGTGCGTTTGATCGCCGGTGATGGTTTTTGCCTCAGGTCACCGGTGCCGGTACTGTCGCCGACGCTGTATGCCGAGGTACAGATGCAAACCGCCACCACCCTGTTGATTCCTGATGAACATGAGGAACGTGCGGTGTATGTGCTGGAGGGTGAGGTGCAGTTGGACGGTGAAGCCCTGGAGGTCAACAGCTTGGTGGTATTGCCGACTGGGCAGGAGATGACCCTGTATGCCGAGAGTGATTGCCACCTGATGGTATTTGGCGGGGCGCCGCTGGATGGGCCACGGCGGATCAACTGGAATTTTGTGGCGAGTGATCCGGCGGTGATCGAGCAGGCGAGACAGCGTTGGGCGGCCGGGGATTGGCCCACCGTGCCGGGGGAGTCAGAAAGAATCGAGTTGCCTGTGAAATAGCTATCGCAGGCAAGCCAGCTCCCACATTTGATGGGTATACACATTTTAGAATGTAGGAGCTGGCTTGCCTGCGATGGCGTCCGATCAGGCGCTGAGAAATCAGCCCTTGAACACTTCATCCAACAAGTTATGCATCGACTGGAAAGCCCGTGCAGCGGTCTTGGCGTCGTACATCATCTTGCCTGGCACATTGGCATGGGGGTCGGTGAAGGAATGCACCGCACCGCCGTAGCTCAGCAACTGCCAATCCACACCCGCCGCGTTCATTTCATCTTCGAACGCCGGCAGTTGCTCTTTGGGCACCAACGGGTCCGAGGCGCCATGCAGCACCAGCACTGACCCCTTGATGTTCTTCGCATCCGCCGGGTTCGGTGTATCCAGGGTGCCATGGAACGACACGGCAGCCTTCAGCGGCGCGCCGGTACGGGCCAGCTCCAGGGAGCAGCAACCGCCAAAGCAGAAGCCGAAGGTGGCCAGTTTCGAGGTGTCCACTGCTGCCTCAGTCTGGCCTTGCAGTTGCTCTAACGCTGCTTGCATGCGCTTGTTCAGCAACGGGCGATCATTCTTCAACGGCATCATCGCCGCGCCCGCTTCATCGCCATTTGAAGGACGTATGTTTTGCCCGTAGAGGTCGGCAATCAACACCACGTAGCCTTTACCGGCAACGGCCTTCGCGATCTCTTCGGCCCCCCCACTCACGCCCATCCAGTTCGGCGCCATCAGCAGTCCCGGCAACGGGCCCTTGTGGCTGGCATCGAACGCCAGACGGCTTTCATAAGACTGGCCATCAATCTGATAGACCACGGAACGTACAGTGACTTGGCTCATGATTCACTCCAGTTGAGGTGCGCACAAACGAAAAAACCCGCCGAAGCGGGTTTTTCTACAACGGTGTTAAACCGACAATTCAACCAACAGCTTGTTCAGTCGGCGCACATACGCGGCCGGGTCCTTCAAGCTGTCGCCGGCTGCCAGGGCGGCCTGGTCGAAGAGGATGTGCGACAGGTCACCAAACCGCTCTTCGCTCTGCTCGCCATCGAGTTTCTCGATCAGCGGGTGAGACGGGTTGAATTCGAAGATCGGCTTGGAATCCGGCACTTTCTGGCCGCTGGCTTCCAGGATCTGGCGCATCTGCATGCCCAGGTCCTGCTCGCCGATGGCCAGGATCGCAGGAGAGTCGGTCAGGCGGTGGGAAACCCGCACTTCACTCACCGCTTCGCCCAGGGAAGCCTTGATGCGCTCAACCAGGCCCTCTTTGGACTTGGCGACTTCTTCGGCTTCCTTCTTCTCTTCTTCGGAGTCCAGGTTCCCCAGGTCCAGGTCACCACGGGCCACGTCGACGAAGGTTTTGCCGTCGAACTCGGTGAGGTAGCTCATCAGCCACTCATCGATACGGTCGGTCAGCAGCAGCACTTCGATGCCTTTCTTGCGGAAGACTTCCAGGTGCGGGCTGTTCTTGACCTGGGCGTAGGTTTCGCCGGTCAGGTAGTAGATCTTGTCCTGACCTTCCTTGGCACGTGCCAGGTAGTCAGCCAGGGACACAACCTGCTCGCCGTCTTCACCCTGAGTCGAGGCAAAACGCAGCAAACCGGCGATTTTTTCCTTGTTGGCAAAATCTTCCGCCGGGCCTTCTTTCATGACCTGGCCGAAGTTTTTCCAGAAGCTCTTGTATTGCTCAGGCTCGTTCTTCGCCAGCTTTTCCAGCATGTCGAGTACGCGCTTGGTGAGCGCCGACTTCATGGAGTCGATGATCGGGTCTTTCTGCAGGATTTCCCGCGACACGTTCAGCGACAGGTCGTTGGAGTCGACCACACCTTTGATAAAGCGCAGGTACAGCGGCAGGAAGGATTCCGCCTGGTCCATTACGAACACGCGCTGCACGTAGAGCTTCAGGCCTTTTGGCGCTTCACGCTGGTACAGGTCGAACGGAGCACGGGCCGGTACGTAGAGCAGCGAGCTGTATTCGAGCTTGCCTTCAACCTTGTTGTGGCTCCAGCTCAGCGGGTTCTCGTAGTCGTGGCCGATGTGCTTGTAGAACTCCTGGTATTCCTCGTCCTTGATCTCGGTACGCGGACGGGTCCACAGGGCGCTGGCGCGGTTGACGGTTTCCCACTCTACCGCCGGGGCTTCTTCGCCTTCGGCAACGGTCTGTTCCTTGGGCAACTCGATCGGCAACGCGATGTGGTCGGAGTACTTCTTGATGATGTTGCGCAGACGCCAGCCATCGGCGAATTCGTCTTCACCGGCTTTCAAGTGCAGCACGATGCGGGTGCCGCGGTCAGCCTTGTCGATCGTGGCGATTTCAAATTCGCCCTCGCCTTTGGAAGCCCAGTGCACGCCTTCGCTGGCGTCAAGGCCGGCGCGGCGGCTGAAGACTTCAACCTTGTCGGCGACGATGAAGGCCGAATAGAAGCCCACGCCGAATTGGCCGATCAGGTGAGAGTCTTTTTTCTGGTCGCCCGACAGGTTCTTCATGAAATCTGCGGTGCCGGACTTGGCGATGGTCCCCAGGTGGGTGATCGCATCGTCACGGCTCATGCCGATACCGTTGTCTTCGAGGGTGACGGTCTTGGCGTCTTTGTCGTAGCTCACACGGATCTTGAGTTCCGCGCCGCCTTCCAGCAACTCGGGCTTGGACAGGGCTTCGAAACGTAATTTATCGACAGCGTCAGAGGCGTTCGAGATCAATTCGCGAAGGAAAATTTCCTTGTTGGAATACAGCGAATGGATCATGAGGTGCAGCAGTTGCTTCACCTCGGTCTGGAAGCCCAGGGTTTCCTTTTGAGTTTCCACACTCATGGTCATCAAACTCCAATTGGATGGCAGTGGCCGCCCCCGAAAGGGTTGGCGGCGGGTTGTCATCAAAGTTGGGGGCTCAGGCCAGGATTTCAAGGGCGGGCCAATTCCTCAATCTTGAAATGTGCGCGGGCGGTGGCAATCGGTTCGGCCGGTGTGCTCTGCCAGGCGGTAATCGCCACGTTGGCCACGCGCCGGCCCTGGCGCCATACCTGGCACTTGGCATAGGTGTCACGAAACTGGCCGGCGCGCAGGTAATCCAGGGAGAAGTCGATGATTTTCGGCAGGCCCGGAGCGCCCGTGAACACCATCAGATGCAGGGCGGCTGCCAACTCCATGAAGCCGGCGATCACCCCGCCATGCAACGCCGGCAATATGGGGTTACCAATATTGTCCTTGCTGGCCGGCAGGCGAAACAGCAACTCATCCCCCAGCCGGGTGCATTCGATGCCGATCAACCTGGCATAAGGCACCAACTCGAGCAGCGCGTCACAGTCGCCACGATCGAGGGCTTGCTCCAGACGGGTCTTGAACCGATGCGTCATGCCTGCTCTCCCTTGACGACAGTGCCCAAGCCTTGGGTACCTTTGAGGCGCTTGCCCATGCGCATGAATGTGCCCACCACATGGGCGATAGGTTGTTGCGGGTCATCCTGATAGGCAACGCCACGGGTGAAGATCACGTCGGTGGTCACCCGGTAGCATTGCGCGAAGCCATACACCGGCTTATGGGGTTCGGCGGGATGCATGTAGTCGATACGCAGGTCCAGGGTGGGGCACACCTCGAACTCGGGCAGTACGCACAGGGTTGCCATGCCGCAAGCGGTGTCCATCAATGAGGTCAGGGCGCCGCCGTGGATCACCCCGCTCAGGGGGTCACCGACGATATGCGGGCCATAAGGCAGTACGAGGGTCATGCCCTCCTCGCTGGCTTCATGCACCGTCACGCCCAGCACATGGCAATGGCGCAGGGCCGAAACGAAGCGCACGGCACGCTCTAACAAAGGGTTTTCGGTCATTGTTTTTAGACTCTTATTAGTGTGAATTCGGCGGATTGGAATGACTGGGTAAAGTTCCTGTACGAAACATGCTATATATCTGTGGGACATAAGGAACTAATGCTGGCCCCTTGGGTTCGAAAGGCCAGTAGATATCTTCAATAAGGAGAAACACCCCATGCGTAAGACATTAGCTATTTCCATGATGCTGGCCGCTGCTCTCGGTCTGGCTGCCTGCGACAAGAAATCCGAAGACAAAGCCCAAGATGCCGCTGCACACTCTGAGCAAGCACAGCAAGACATGGCTAAAGCACAGGATAAAGTGAACGACGCTGCGAAAGAAAACGCTGAAGCTGCCAAAGCTCAGGCCGAATCGAACGAAGCTGCTGCAAAAGAAGCTGCACCTGCCGCACCTGCAGAACCTGCCAAGCAGTAATCGCAGGGTTTAAAGCAGTATTGCAGCAAAAGAAAGCCCGCTGATTAAAGCGGGCTTTTCTTTGTCTGCGATTTGCTTGCAGCGCTACTGTGCGCCGTCTTTTACAACGTCGGCTCCCGGCATATCGGTCGGGGTATACACCATCACCTGCAATACATCGGAATGGAACTCGCGGCGGTACAGCACCAGCACCACCCCGCTACTCATCAACATGAACAACCAGGGGCTGACAAACCAGGCCAGCATGGTCATGCCGAAGTAATAGGCGCGCAGGCCAAAGTTGAACTGGTTGGCCGCCATCGAAATCACTCGAGCCGCCCGCAAAGCAAACGCCTTGCGCTCCTGCTCTGACACGTGCCGTTCACCGATCATGGGCGCCGAGCCCACCAGCACCGCCGCGAAGTTGTACTGGCGCATGCACCAGCTGAAGGTGAAAAAGGCATAGACGAACACCAGTGCCAGGCACAGCAATTTGATCTCCGACATGCCCTGGGATGCCTGCTGCACCATGGGAATGTCCGCCAGCAGTGACACTGCGCGTTCCGAAGCCCCCAGCACCGTGAGAATACCGGCGAGGATGATCAAGGTGCTGGAGGCAAAGAACGAGGCATTGCGCTCCAGGTTACCGATCACACTGGCGTCGGCGATACGGTTGTCGCGCAGCAGCATGCGGCGCATCCAGTCTTCACGGTACAGGTGCAACACACTGGCCAGGCACGCCGTGTCCCGGGCTTTCCACGTTGCGTAACGGGTGTAGCCGCCCCAGCAGATGACAAACCAGAGTGCGGCGATCAAATGGATCCAATTGACTTCAACGAACGACATGCAGGTCCTTGTACACAGGATGATAGGGCCGACACAGTCCAAATGTGGGAGCTGGCTTGCCTGCGATAGCGTCTTTGCAGTCACCACCGCGCACAACCGATGTGCCGCCATCGCAGGCAAGCCAGCTCCCACACCGACCAGTGTTTTCAACTTGAGATTTTTGACGCCATTCCCAAAAAAAAGACACTGCCAGCGACTCAAAAAAAATGCCCCGTATCGTTTGATACGGGGCATTTCAGTAGAGCTCAACTGCGCGTTACGCGATGGCTTCGCTGCGCTTGCCCAGCATACGGTCAATCACCACGGCCACGACCAGCGTCATCACCGACGGCACCAGCCACGCCAGGCCTTGTTCGCTCAACGGCAGGTTTACCAGTTGCGTAGGCATCCAACCCGCCAGGCCCGCACCCTTGAGTGCGTCGATGCAGCCAAAGATGAACGACACCAGCATCACCGGGCCGACAATACGGCCCTGTTCCTGCCAGAACCCTTTGCAGAAGCTCAAGGCCACCAACACGATGCATGGCGGGTAGATCGCGGTCAGCACCGGGATAGAGAAGGCAATGAGTTTGGTCAAGCCCAGGTTGGACACAAACAGCGAGAACAGTGCCAGGATCACCACCAGGGTCTTGTAGGACAGCGGCAGGATCTTGCTGAAGTACTCGGCGCAGGCACAGGTCAGGCCCACGGCGGTCACCAGGCATGCCAGGGAAATCAGCACGGCGAGGAAACCACTGCCCAGGGAGCCGAACGTGTATTGCACATAGGCGTGCAGTACCGCCGCGCCATTGCTGGCACCCGCGGCCACGGCATGGCTGCCCGAACCCAGGCGGAACAGGCTAACGTACACCAGTGCCAGGCCCACGCCGGCAATCAGCCCGGCAATGATCGCGTAGCGGGTGATCAGCTTGGGTGACTCGACGCCACGGGAGCGAATCGCGTTGACGATCACGATGCCGAACACCAGGGCGCCCAGGGTATCCATGGTCAGGTAACCATTGATAAAGCCTTGGGAGAACGGCGCGGCAACGTATTCCGGCGTGGCAACCCCCACCTCACCGGCGGGCAAGGCAAACGCAGCGATGCCGAGAATAGCCAGGGCGATGATTTTCAGCGGCGCCAGGAAACGGCCCACGGTGTCCAGCAGTCGACCCGGGTACAGGGAGACAAAGAACACCACCAGGAAATACACCGAGCTGTAGAGGAACAGTGCCAACGGGCTCTCACCGGTCAAGGGCGCCAGGCCCACTTCAAACGATACTGTTGCGGTGCGCGGGGTCGCAAACAGCGGGCCCACTGCCAGGTAGGCCGCTGCCGCCAGCAGGCCACCGGCGATCTTGCCAATCGGGCTGCTCAGCGCATCCATGCCACCACCGACCTTGGCCAGGGCGATCACAGTGACCACCGGCAAACCGACCGCGGTGATCAGAAAGCCCAGCGCCGCCATCCAGACATGCGGCCCGGACTGCAAACCAACGATAGGCGGGAAGATGATGTTGCCGGCGCCCACGAACAGGGCAAAGGTCATAAAGCCCAGCGCCAGGATATCCTGGCTTTTCAACACTTTCATTTGAGGAAATACCACACTACTGAATCGGAATTTAGAGAGGGCTTCCCTATGGATGAGGGAAATGCTGCCGGCCCTTGTGGGGACCGACCGGTCTAGCGCGCAGCTTCCTTTTGGGACGCGGACGCATAAAGAGGCGGCTAGAGTACAGAATTAGGCTGACAAACGCACTGTTGCGGGGCGGACTGTCCGATAAGCGACATTTCAATGTCGCGTTTTCATACTTAATTGGGCAATACAGAACCCTGTGGGCGCTGGCTTGCCTGCGATGGCATCGACTGGGCATGGCTGATGCGCCGAGGTGTCTGCATCGCAGGCAAGCCAGCTCCCACATTGAACCGAGTACATCCCCAAATCTGGGTATACCCAGAAAGCACAAAGGCCACCCGAAGGTGGCCTTTGTGTGGTGAAGCGTCAGCTAAGCGCGAGGCTTACTTGACAGCCCAACCGGTCAGCTCGGCCAGGGCCTTGCCGATGTCTGCCAGCGAACGCACGGTTTTAACGCCTGCGTCTTGCAGTGCAGCGAATTTCTCGTCTGCAGTGCCTTTGCCGCCAGAGATGATTGCGCCAGCATGGCCCATGCGCTTGCCCGCAGGGGCAGTCACACCAGCGATGTAGGAAACAACCGGCTTGGTCACGTGTGCCTTGATGTAGGCAGCCGCTTCTTCTTCAGCCGAACCGCCGATCTCACCGATCATTACGATCGCTTCGGTCTTCGGGTCTTCCTGGAACAGCTTCAGGATGTCGATGAAGTTGGAGCCTGGGATCGGGTCACCGCCGATGCCGACGCAAGTCGACTGACCGAAACCGGCGTCAGTGGTCTGCTTGACAGCTTCATAGGTCAGGGTGCCGGAACGGGAAACGATACCGACTTTACCTGGCAAGTGAATGTGACCTGGCATGATGCCGATCTTGCATTCGCCTGGGGTGATCACGCCTGGGCAGTTAGGGCCGATCAGGACTACGCCCAGTTCGTCGCACTTAACTTTAGCGTCCAGCATGTCCAGGGTAGGAATGCCTTCGGTGATGCAGACGATCAGCTTGATGCCGCCGAATGCCGCTTCCAGGATCGAGTCCTTGCAGAAAGGAGCTGGAACGTAGATCACGCTGGCGGTGGCGCCAGTGGCTTCTACTGCTTCTTTCACGGTGTTGAACACGGGCAGGCCCAGGTGCTCGGTGCCGCCTTTGCCTGGAGTTACGCCGCCAACCATCTGGGTGCCGTATTCGATGGCTTGCTGGGTGTGGAAACTACCTTGCGAACCGGTAATACCCTGGCAGATAACTTTGGTGTCTTTATTGATCAGGACGCTCATTACTTGCCCTCCGCAGCTTTGACAACTTGTTGAGCAGCGTCGGTCAGGCTGGTAGCCGCGATGATGTTCAAACCGCTTTCTGCCAGTACTTTAGCGCCCAGTTCAGCGTTGTTACCTTCAAGGCGAACAACAACCGGGATTTTAACGCCGACTTCTTTCACTGCACCGATGATGCCTTCGGCAATCATGTCGCAACGAACGATGCCGCCGAAGATGTTGACCAGTACTGCAGCGACGTTGGAGTCGGACAGGATGATCTTGAACGCTTCGGTAACGCGTTCCTTGGTAGCGCCACCACCTACGTCGAGGAAGTTGGCTGGCTTGCCGCCATGCAGGTTGACGATGTCCATGGTACCCATGGCCAGGCCGGCACCGTTGACCATGCAGCCGATGTTGCCTTCCAAGGCTACGTAGTTCAGTTCGAACTTGGCAGCGTGCGCTTCGCGCGGATCGTCTTGCGACGGATCGTGGAAAGTCTTCAGCTTAGGCTGACGGTACATGGCGTTGGCGTCGATGTTGATCTTGGCATCAAGGCAGTGCAGATCGCCGTCAGCCTTGATCACCAGCGGGTTCACTTCCAGCAGGGCCAGATCGTGATCCTGGAACAGTTTGGCCAGACCTACGAAGATCTTGGCGAACTGGGCAACTTGCTTGCCTTCCAGGCCCAACTGGAAAGCCAGTTCACGACCCTGGAATGGCTGAGCGCCAACCAGTGGATCGATAGTGGCCTTCAGAATTTTTTCTGGGGTTTCGTGAGCAATTTTCTCGATGTCCACGCCACCTTCGGTGGAAGCCATGAACACGATGCGACGGCTCGAACGGTCAACGACAGCGCCCAGGTACAGCTCTTTAGCGATATCAGTGCACGATTCAACCAGGATCTTGGTGACTGGTTGGCCATTGGCATCAGTCTGGTAAGTCACCAGACGCTTGCCCAGCCACTGCTGTGCGAAGGCCTTGGCGTCTTCTTTGCTGCGAACCAGCTTGACGCCGCCCGCTTTACCGCGACCACCGGCGTGGACCTGGGCTTTGACAACCCACTCGCTGCCGCCGATTTTGTCGCAAGCTTCTGCTGCTGCTTCCGGGGTGTCTACTGCGTAGCCCTTGGAAACTGGCAGGCCGTATTCAGCGAACAGCTGCTTACCCTGATACTCGTGAAGATTCATGCTTTTTACCGTCTTCGTTAGGTACTGCGCATTCGGCGCTGCGCTCATTATGAGTGCCGCGCCACCTGTGACTGCTGCTCGCGCAACTTGCGGGGCTTATGGCCCGTAAAGCTGCGCAAGGCTGCGTCCAGCGGATATTCCGCGGTGAGTCTTGCGCGCAAGGCTCACGACGGGCAACTCCGCCGTGGTTTCTTATTATCTCGCTTAGCGCTTCTTCTTGTTGGCAATGTGGATGGCGCCGCCATTCACTGCCAACGCAGCTTCGTGCAGCGCTTCGGACAGGGTCGGATGGGAGAAGACCATCATGCCCAAGTCCTCGGCACTGGTGCCGAATTCCATGCCGATCGCGCCTTGCTGAACCAGTTCTGCAGCGCTTGGGCCAATCACGTGGACGCCCAATACGCGGTCAGTCTTGGCATCAGCGATGACTTTGACAAAACCACCGGTGTCGTTGGCTGCCATGGCACGGCCAGAAGCGGCAAACGGGAAGGTGCCGACGTTAACTTCAACGCCTTCAGCTTTCAACTGCTGTTCGTTCTTGCCGACCCATGCAATTTCCGGGTGGGTGTAGATAACCGATGGGATCAGGTCGTAGTTCATCTGGGTCTTGTGACCCTTGATGCGCTCAACGACCATGATGCCCTCTTCGGAAGCCTTGTGGGCCAGCATCATGCCACGAACCACGTCGCCAATGGCATAGACGCCAGGCACGGTGGTGGCGCAATGATCGTCAACGTGGATGAAACCACGCTCGTCGATGTTCACGCCGCTGTCGGAAGCCAGCAAGTCGTTGGTCACTGGGCGGCGGCCCACGGCGACGATCAGCTTGTCGAAAGTGATGGTCTGCTCGCCGTCTTTATCGGTGTAGGTCACTACGACTTCTTCGCCGTTGACCTTGGAACCGGTAACACGGGCGCCGAGCTTGATGTCCAGACCTTGTTTGGTCAGGGTTTTCAGCGCTTCCTTGGACACCGCGGTGTCGGCAGCCAGCAGGAATGTATCCAGGGCTTCCAGCACGGTGACTTGAGCACCCAGGCGGGACCATACCGAACCCAGTTCCAAACCGATCACGCCAGCGCCGATGACGCCCAGACGCTTAGGCACAGCTTGGAATTCCAGGGCGCCGGTCGAATCAACGATCACGTTGTTATCAACAGGAGCAGGCGGAATGTCGATTGGACGCGAGCCGGGTGCCAGGATCACGTTTTCGGCTTCGATGACTTCAACCGAACCGTCTGGCTTGGTGACTTCAACTTTCTTGCCGGCCAGCAGCTTGCCGTGGCCTTGAATGGAAGTCACGCCGTTGGCCTTGAACAAGGTGGCAACGCCGGAAGTCAGGCCTTTGACGATGTTGGCTTTACGGCCGACCATTGCGGGTACGTCCATGGTCACGCCAGCATGGTTGATGCCGTGGATCGCAAAGCCGTCTTGGGCTTCGTGGAATTTCCAGGAGCTGTCCAGCAGCGCCTTGGACGGAATGCAACCCACGTTCAGGCAAGTACCGCCCAGCGCCAGTTTGCCTTCCTTGTCGGTGTATTTTTCGATGCAAGCAGTGGACAGGCCCAGTTGCGCAGCCTTGATGGCGGCAACATAGCCGCCAGGGCCTGCACCAATCACTACAACGTCAAATTTCTGTGTCATGAAAATAGATCCTCTATTTGCGACAAGCTTCTAGTCACACGTTGCAAGCCAAGCTGCTTTTTCCTACAGCTTGTAGCTCGCAACGTGCAACTGCTTCTATCAGATGTCCAGGAGCAGGCGAGCCGGGTCTTCCAGCAGGTTCTTGATGGTCACCAGGAACGTCACGGCTTCTTTACCGTCGATCAGGCGGTGATCGTAAGACAGTGCCAGGTACATCATTGGGCGGATCACGACTTGGCCGTTGATGGCCATCGGACGCTGGATGATGTTGTGCATGCCCAGGATCGCGGCCTGCGGTGGGTTGACGATCGGCGTCGACATCATCGAACCGAAGGTACCACCGTTGGTGATGGTGAAGGTACCGCCGGTCATCTCGTCGATGGTCAGCTTGCCGTCACGGGCTTTCTTGCCGAAGCCAGCGATGCCGCCTTCGATTTCGGCCAGGCTCATCAGCTCGGCGTTACGCAGGACTGGAACCACCAGGCCGCGGTCGCTGGAGACGGCAACGCCGATATCCGAGTAGCCGTGGTAAACGATGTCGCCGCCGTCGATCGAAGCGTTGACTGCCGGGAAGCGCTTCAGCGCTTCGGTGGCCGCTTTCACGAAGAACGACATGAAGCCCAGGCGCACACCGTTGTGGGACTTCTCAAACAGGTCCTTGTACTTCGAACGCAGGGCCATGACTTCGGTCATGTCGACTTCGTTGAAGGTGGTCAGCATCGCCATGTTCGACTGAGCTTCAACCAGGCGCTTGGCCACGGTGGCACGTACACGAGTCATCGGTACGCGCTTCTCGGTGCGGTCGCCAGCGGCAAACACAGGCGCAGCGGCAGCAGGCGCTGCAGCCTTGGCAGGTGCGGCAGCCGGAGCGTTCTTCTTGGCTTCAACTGCGGCAACCACGTCTTCCTTGGTCACACGGCCATCTTTGCCGGTGCCCTTGATGGAAGCCAGGTTGATGCCGTTTTCCTCAGCCAGTTGACGCGCAGCCGGTGCAGCGATTGGATCTTCGCCACCCGCAGCCGGTGCGGCAGGCGCAGAAGCAGCCGGTGCAGCAGCGGCAGGAGCAGGAGCAGCGGCAGCAGCGCTGCCCTCTTCGATCGAGCCCAGTACCTGGTTCGACAGAACGGTAGCGCCCTCTTCAGCAACGATTGCGCCCAGCACGCCGTCAGCTTCGGCCAACACTTCCAGAACGACTTTGTCGGTCTCGATGTCGACGATCAGGTCGTCACGCTTGACGGCCTCGCCTGGTTTCTTGTGCCAGGTGGCAACGGTGCCATCGGCAACCGATTCCGGGAATGACGGGGCTTTGATTTCGATAGCCATTATCTGTAGGTCCTTAAAATTCGGTTTCAGTCAGCGCGAAGGCGTTAAACAGTGAAAGCATCTTGCAGCAGTTTTTCCTGCTGCTCGGCGTGCATCGACGCGTAACCACAGGCAGGTGCAGCAGAAGCATCACGGCCGGCGTACTCAAGGACCAAAGCCTTGTTGTGGTTGCCGATGCTGCGACGCAGATGATGCTGGCTGCTGTACCAGGCGCCCTGGTTCATCGGTTCTTCCTGACACCACACTACGTTCGTGAGGTTGGTGTAAGGCGCGATGATCTCCATGAGGTCATCTTCCGGGAACGGATAAAGCTGCTCGATACGCACGATGGCGATGTCTTCGCGGCCTTCGGCACGGCGTTTTTCCAACAGATCGTAGTAGACCTTGCCGCTGCACAGGATCAGGCGAGTGACCTTGGCGGCGTCCAGCGTATCGATCTCTGGAATCACGGTCTGGAACGAACCTTGGGCCAGATCTTCCAAGGTCGAAACGGCCAGCTTGTGACGCAACAGCGACTTCGGCGTCAGTACCACCAGCGGCTTGCGCAGCGGACGGATCACCTGGCGACGCAGCAAGTGGTAGATCTGCGCCGGGGTCGTCGGCACGCACACCTGAATGTTGTGCTCGGCGCACAATTGCAGGTAACGCTCCAGACGGGCCGAGGAGTGCTCAGGGCCCTGACCTTCATAACCGTGTGGCAGCAGCATGGTCAGACCGCACAGACGGCCCCACTTGTGCTCGCCGCTGGTGATGAACTGGTCGATAACCACCTGGGCACCGTTGGCGAAGTCGCCGAACTGGGCTTCCCAGATCACCAGCGCGTTCGGCGTGGTGGTCGAGTAACCGTATTCGAACGCCAGTACGGCTTCTTCGGACAGGAACGAATCGTACAGGTCGAAACGTGGCTGGCCTTCGTACAGGTTCTGCAACGGGATGTAGGTGCCCGCGTCTTTCTGGTTGTGCAATACAGCATGACGGTGCGAGAACGTACCGCGGCCGATGTCCTGGCCGGTCATGCGGATCGGGTGACCTTCGAACGCCAGGGTCGCGTACGCCATGGTTTCGGCGTAACCCCAGTTGATCGGCAGGCCACCGGCTTGCATCTTCTGACGGTCTTCGTAGATCTTCGCAACCTGGCGCTGTACGACGAAGCCTTCGGGAATTTCCAGCAGCTTGGCGGACAGTTCCTGCAACGTCTTCAAATCGAACGAGGTATCGTGACGTGCAGTCCAGGTGTGACCCAGGTATGGGCGCCAGTCAACGAACAGCTCTTTGTTCGGCTCCTTGACCAGGCTTTTCACTACATGCAGGCCGTTATCCAGCGCGTTGCGGTATTCGTCGACTTTCGCCTGAACACGCGCATCGTCAACCACGCCGGCCTTGGTCAGGCTTTCGGCGTACAGCTCACGGGTGGTGCGCTGCTTGGTGATCTGCTGGTACATCAACGGCTGGGTGCCGCTTGGCTCGTCCGCTTCGTTGTGACCGCGACGGCGGTAGCAAACCAGGTCGATGACCACGTCACGCTTGAACTGCATGCGGTAGTCGACAGCCAGCTGGGTGACGAACAGCACGGCTTCCGGATCATCGCCATTCACATGGAGGATCGGCGCCTGGATCATCTTGGCAACGTCGGTGGCGTACTCGGTGGAACGCGCGTCCAACGGGTTGCTGATGGTGAAGCCCACCTGGTTGTTGATGACGATGTGAACGGTACCACCGGTCTTGAAGCCGCGAGTCTGCGACATCTGGAACGTTTCCAGGACCACGCCTTGACCGGCGAATGCCGCGTCACCGTGGATGGAAATCGGCAGAACCTTCTCACCGGTGGAATCGTTACGACGATCCTGGCGAGCACGTACCGAACCCTCGACCACTGGCGAAACGATTTCCAGGTGGGAGGGGTTGAATGCCATGGCCAGGTGAACTTCACCGCCGGTGGTCATCACGTTGGACGAGAAGCCCTGGTGGTATTTAACGTCACCGGAACCCAGCTCGACCTTCTTCTTGCCTTCGAACTCGTCGAACAGCTCACGCGGGTTCTTGCCGAAGGTGTTGACCAACACGTTCAGGCGACCACGGTGAGCCATGCCGATCACGATTTCCTTGGTGCCATAGGAACCGGAACGCTGGATCAGTTCGTCGAGCATCGGAATCAGGCTTTCGCCGCCTTCCAGGCCGAAACGTTTGGTGCCTGGGTATTTGGTGCCCAGGTATTTCTCGAGGCCTTCGGCCGCGGTCACGCGCTCCAGCAGGTGGCCGCGCACATCGGCGGACAATACCGGACGGCCACGCACGCCTTCCAGGCGGTGCTGGAACCACTGGCGCTGCTCGGAATCGGTGATGTGCGTAAATTCAGCGCCGATGGTGCGGCAATATGTCTGCTGCAACGCTTCGTGAATTTCGCGTAGGCTCGCTTCCTCTTTGCCGATGAACAGGTCGCCGGCACGGAAGGTCGTATCAAGATCGGCATTGGTCAAGCCGTAATGATTGATCGACAGGTCTGCAGGTGCAGGACGCTGCCACAGCCCCAGCGGGTCAAGCTGGGCTGCCTGGTGGCCACGCATACGGTAGGCCTGGATCAGTCGCAGTACTTCAACTTGCTTCTTCTCATGCTCACTGCTCACGCTGCCGGCGGAAACCGGTTGGGCGCGGCGCTGGTTCTTTGCCAGCAGCACGAACTGATCGCGAATTGTTGCGTGCGATACATCGGTGGCAGCGTTGCCGTCTGAAGACAACGTCTGAAATTTGGTGCGCCATTCTTCTGGCACAGCGTTAGGGTCGTGCAGGTAGAGCTCATAAAGCTCTTCCACATAGGCAGCGTTACCACCTGAAAGATAGCCGCTGTTCCACATGCGCTGCATCACGCTTTCTTGCATGCTTGGTCACCCTCGATTTGGGGACACCACCGGCGAAAACACCGAGTTTGCTTGCAAAAGGCCAAGTGCAGCGACCAAAACAAGCCACTTAGGATCACGCTGATAGTTCGGGTACCAACCCGAATGCCCCTGCTTGTCTCATTTCTTCAAAATAAGAGCCGCGGCTTTGTAAGTCGCTGCTCAAGTTAAAACTACGGCGCCGGTTGAAGCCTGCGCCGCAGCATTTACGGGCACAACGGTCCTGCTTTTACTACAACGTCAGTTACACGCCGCTCTGCAGCAGCATGTTACGGATGTGACCAATGGCCTTAGTCGGGTTCAGGCCTTTAGGACATACGTTGACGCAGTTCATGATCCCGCGGCAGCGGAATACGCTGAACGGGTCATCCAACGAAGCCAGACGCTCGGACGTCTTGGTGTCGCGGCTGTCTGCCAGGAAGCGGTAGGCTTGCAGCAGCGCAGCTGGACCCAGGAACTTGTCCGGGTTCCACCAGAAGGACGGGCAGGATGTCGAGCAGCAAGCGCACAGGATGCACTCGTACAGGCCATCGAGTTTTTCACGTTCTTCCGGGGACTGCAGACGCTCGATGGCCGGAGCCGGCGTGTCGTTCTGCAGGAACGGCTTAACTTTCTCGTATTGCTTGTAGAAGATGCTCATATCGACGACCAGGTCACGGATAACCGGCAAACCTGGCAGTGGACGAACAATCAGCTTGTTGCCTTTGACCACGGCGGACAGCGGCGTGATGCACGCCAGGCCGTTTTTGCCGTTGATGTTCATGCCGTCGGAACCGCACACACCTTCACGGCAAGAGCGACGATAGGAGAAACCCTCGTCCTGCTCTTTGATCAGTGCCAGTACATCCAGCACCATCAGGTCTTTACCACCGGTATCGACCTGGAACTCCTGCATGAACGGCGCGGCGTCCTGATCAGGGTTGTAGCGATAAACACTGACTTTCAACATGGCAGCCACCCTTAGTAAGTCCGAATCTTCGGTTCAAACGTCGGCACCGTCTTCGGCGAGAAGTTCACGGCACGCTTGGTTACGCGCTTGTCACCCGGGAAGTACAGGGTGTGGCACAACCAGTTTTCGTCGTCGCGATCTTCAAAGTCTTCACGAGCGTGAGCACCACGGGATTCTTTACGAACCTCGGCGGCGATCGCCGTCGCTTCAGCCACTTCCAGCAGGTTTTGCAGCTCAAGGGCTTCGATACGAGCAGTGTTGAACGCCTGGCTCTTATCGTTGATTTTGACGTTGGCGATGCGCTTGCGCAGGTCAGCCAGCTGGGCGATGCCCTTCTGCATGTATTCGCCGGTACGGAACACACCGAAGTAGTTCTGCATGCAGCTTTGCAGCTCGCGACGCAGGGTTGCCACGTCTTCGCCATCCGTGCGCTCGTTCAGAGCGTTCAGACGCGCCAGGGCCGCTTCGATGTTGGCGTCGGTGGCGTCATCGTATTCGATACCGTCAGTCAGCGCCTTCTCAAGGTGCAGGCCGGCCGCACGGCCGAATACCACCAGGTCGAGCAGCGAGTTGCCGCCCAGGCGGTTGGCACCGTGAACCGATACGCAAGCCACTTCACCTACTGCGAACAGACCATGGATGATCTCGTCCTGGCCGTCGGCGTTCTGGGTGATTGCCTGGCCGTGAATGTTGGTCGGCACGCCGCCCATCATATAGTGGCAAGTTGGAACCACCGGAACCGGAGCAACTACCGGGTCAACGTGGGCGAAGGTCTTGGACAGCTCGCAGATACCAGGCAGGCGGCTGTGCAGCACTTCTTCACCCAGGTGATCGAGCTTGAGCAGTACGTGGTCGCCATTCGGGCCACAGCCGTTACCGGCGATGATCTCTTTAACCATCGAACGTGCCACAACGTCACGGCCAGCCAAGTCTTTGGCGTTCGGAGCATAACGCTCCATGAAACGCTCGCCGTGCTTGTTGATCAGGTAACCACCTTCACCACGGCAACCTTCGGTCACCAGCACACCGGCGCCGGCGATGCCGGTCGGGTGGAACTGCCACATTTCGATGTCTTGTACCGGTACGCCAGCACGCAGGGCCATGCCGACGCCGTCGCCGGTGTTGATCAGGGCATTGGTGGTAGAAGCGTAGATACGACCTGCACCACCGGTCGCCAACACAGTCGCCTTGGCGCGGATGTAGGTGGTTTCACCGGTTTCGATGCAGATGGCGATCACACCGACGAACTCGCCCTTGCCGTTCTTCACCAGATCAACCGCGTAGTACTCGTTCAGGAACGTGGTACCGGCTTTCAGGTTGCCTTGGTAAAGGGTATGCAGCAGCGCGTGACCGGTACGGTCGGACGCAGCGCAAGTACGGGCAGCTTGGCCGCCTTTACCGTAATCCTTGGACTGGCCACCGAATGGACGCTGGTAGATACGGCCTTGCTCGGTACGGGAGAACGGCAGACCCATGTGGTCCAGCTCGAACACCGCGGCCGGGCCTTCCTGACACATGTATTCGATAGCGTCCTGGTCACCGATATAGTCGGAACCCTTGACGGTATCGTACATGTGCCAGCGCCAGTCATCGTTAGGGTCGGCGGAGGCGATGGCGCAGGTGATACCACCCTGGGCCGATACGGTGTGGGAACGCGTCGGGAACACCTTGGTGATCACGGCCGTCTTGTGACCGCCCTGGGCCAGCTGCAGCGCAGCGCGCATGCCAGCACCGCCGCCACCAATAATGATGGCGTCGAATGAAATAGTTGGAATGTTAGCCATGAATCAGATACCCCAAAGAATCTGCACACCCCAGACGAAGTAAGCGAACATCGCGACGCCGCATACTGCCTGGAAGAGGAAACGTACTGCAGTCGCGGACTTGCCCAGCGCCATCGGCGTCAGGTAGTCAGTCGCGATGGTCCACATGCCAACCCAGGCGTGAGCGCCCAGGGCTACAAGGGCCAGCAGACTGAAGATTCGCATCGCATTGTGGGAAAACAGGCCGTGCCATTGCTCATAGCCGATGCCCGGGTTTGCGACGAGGTATCCGATCAGGAAAATGAAATAAGCCGCGAGAACGACCGCAGACACACGCTGTGCCATCCAGTCATAGAGGCCCGAACGCGACAGATTCGTTACGCTGGTTACCATATCCAAACTCCTGCCAGAACGATCAGCACCACGGAAATGGCGACGATGATTTTCGAGCCCAGGCGGCCGCCTTCCAGCGTCTCACCGATGCCCATGTCCATGATCAAGTGGCGCACACCGGCTACCAGGTGATACAGAAGAGAGGACAGGAGGCCCCATGCTACGAACTTGGCCAGCGGGCTGGTCAAGCATGCCTTCACCTCGGCGTATCCTTCCTCGGAACCCAGGGATTTGCTCAATGCATAAAGCATGATGCCCAAGCCCAGGAATAGGATGATGCCGGAAACACGGTGCAGGAACGACGTAACGCCGGTGATGGGGAGTTTGATGGTCCTTAGGTCTAGGTTTACAGGTCGTTGGCTATTCACGGCTTTTTTTCACACTGAAGAGCCCCTAACAATCAGGGCAAAGTTGTTGGGGAGTGCGACTGGTCAGGTAAGCACCACCCAGGGAGTGCGACCCCCAATGAAAGCAAGCCCAAAAGCCCTTGGCGGTCGGTGGCCGAGTATAGACAGTTAGGTTACTAATGACAACGCGCACACCTCACCCTAATAGCTGATTGCGCTGGCGGGATAAAAGGCGTAAATGGCAGTCAATTTCGACGAAAAAGTACGGTTAAAGCCTTCTGGCGCAAGACTTTAGGCAAATTGACATCTGGATTTATATCAATATAGTGGTGCGGGCCCTGCGTGGGGGGTCTGTCTGATGATTTGAAGCATAAATAGGAGGCCACATGGCTGACAAAAAAGCGCAGTTGATCATCGAGGGCGCAGCCCCCGTCGAGCTGCCCATTTTAACCGGCACCGTTGGTCCCGATGTTATCGACGTACGGGGCCTGACGGCCACGGGCCGTTTTACTTTCGACCCAGGCTTCATGTCGACCGCGTCCTGCGAGTCGAAGATCACCTATATCGATGGTGATAATGGCATTCTGCTTCATCGCGGCTACCCGATCGAGCAACTGGCTGAAAAGTCGGACTACCTGGAAACCTGCTACCTGCTGCTAAATGGCGAATTGCCAACAGCCGAGCAGAAAGCCCAGTTCGTCAGCACCGTGAAGAACCACACCATGGTTCACGAGCAGTTGAAGACCTTCTTCAACGGCTTCCGTCGCGACGCCCACCCGATGGCCGTCATGTGCGGTGTAGTAGGCGCCCTGTCGGCCTTCTATCACGACTCCCTGGACATCAATAACCCGCAGCATCGCGAAATTTCCGCGATCCGCCTGGTTGCCAAGATGCCTACCCTGGCCGCAATGGTTTACAAGTACTCCATGGGCCAACCCATGATGTACCCGCGCAACGACCTGACGTACGCGGAAAACTTCCTGCACATGATGTTCAACACCCCGTGCGAGATCAAACCGATCAGCCCGGTGCTCGCCAAGGCCATGGACCGGATCTTCATCCTCCACGCCGACCATGAGCAGAACGCTTCCACCTCTACCGTGCGCCTGGCGGGCTCTTCGGGTGCCAACCCGTTCGCCTGTATTGCCGCCGGTATCGCCGCACTGTGGGGCCCTGCCCACGGCGGTGCGAACGAAGCCGTATTGACCATGCTCGATGAAATCGGCGATGTGTCCAACATCGACACCTTCATCGCCAAGGCCAAGGACAAGAACGATCCGTTCAAGTTGATGGGCTTCGGTCACCGGGTCTACAAGAACCGCGACCCGCGCGCTACTGTCATGAAGCAGACCTGCGACGAAGTGTTGAAGGAACTGGGCATCAAGAACGATCCGCAACTCGAACTGGCCATGCGCCTGGAAGAGATCGCCCTGACCGACCCGTACTTCATCGAACGTTCTCTGTACCCGAACGTCGACTTCTACTCGGGGATCATCCTCAAGGCGATCGGCATTCCAACCAGCATGTTCACCGTGATCTTCGCCCTGGCGCGGACCGTGGGCTGGATCTCCCACTGGAAAGAAATGCTCTCCAGCCCGTACAAGATTGGCCGCCCGCGCCAGCTGTACACCGGCTACGAGTCGCGTGACATCACCAAGCTGGAAGACCGCAAGTAAGCATTCAACTGCTTAGCTGCATTGAGAACGGCCTCCCTTAGTGGAGGCCGTTTTTGTTGGTGTGGCCTGATCTACCGTCATCGCAGGCAAGCCAGCTCCCACATTGGACCGCATTCCAACAAAAGGACACGACCCAGTGTGGGAGCCGGGCTTGCCCGCGATGAGGCCAGCCCAGGCAAAAAAATACCCCGGCCTTGCGACCGGGGTATCTCTTATGCAGCTGACGACTTAGTGATTAACCGCCCCACTCGCCCCCAGGCCAGTCTGCGAACGCACAAACTGTGGGAAGTACAGCGCACGCTCTTTCTCCGCCGCCGCCGACTTGTCGGTGATGGAGAAGAACCAGATGCCGACGAACGCGATGATCATCGAGAACAGCGCCGGGTACTCGTACGGGAAGATCGCCTTTTCATGGTGCAGGATCGACACCCAGATGGTCGGACCGAGGATCATCAGGCCCACGGCGCTGATCAAGCCCAGCCAGCCGCCAATCATGGCACCACGGGTGGTGAGGTTTTTCCAGTACATGGAAAGCAGCAGCACCGGGAAGTTACAGCTGGCGGCGATGGAGAACGCCAGGCCGACCATGAACGCGATGTTCTGGCTTTCGAACAGGATACCCAGGCCGATGGCCAATACACCCAAGGCTACGGTAGTGATCTTCGACACGCGAATCTCATCTTTCTCGTTGGCCTTGCCCTTCTTGATCACGCTGGCATACAGGTCATGGGACACCGCCGAAGCACCCGCCAGGGTCAAGCCGGCAACCACCGCCAGGATGGTGGCAAACGCCACGGCCGAGATGAAGCCCAGGAAGATACTGCCACCCACCGCGTTGGCCAGGTGCACCGCCGCCATGTTGTTACCGCCGAGCAAGGCGCCCGCTGCATCCTTGAACGCCGGGTTGGTGCTGACCAAAAGGATCGCGCCGAAGCCGATGATAAAGGTCAGGATATAGAAGTAGCCGATGAAGCCGGTTGCGTACAGCACGCTCTTACGCGCTTCCTTGGCGTCGCTTACCGTGAAAAAGCGCATCAGGATGTGCGGCAGGCCAGCGGTACCGAACATCAGTGCCAGGCCCAGGGAGAATGCCGAGATCGGGTCTTTCACCAGGCCGCCGGGGCTCATGATCGCCTCACCTTTGGGGTGAACCTTGATCGCCTCGGAGAACAGCATGTTGAAATCGAAGTTGACGTGCTTCATCACCATCAGCGCCATGAACGAGGCACCGGACAGCAACAGCACCGCCTTGATGATCTGCACCCAGGTGGTCGCCAACATGCCGCCGAACAGCACGTACAGGCACATCAGGATACCCACCAGGATCACCGCCACATGGTAATCAAGGCCAAACAGCAGCTGGATCAGCTTGCCCGCGCCGACCATCTGCGCGATCAGGTAGAACGCCACCACCACCAGCGAGCCACACGCCGACAGGCTGCGGATCTGGGTTTGCCCCAGGCGATAGGACGCCACGTCGGCAAAGGTGTATTTGCCCAGGTTACGCAAGCGCTCGGCGATCAGGAACAGAATGATCGGCCAGCCCACAAGGAAGCCGATCGAGTAGATCAAGCCGTCATAGCCGGAGGTGAACACCAGCGCGGAAATCCCCAGGAAGGACGCCGCCGACATGTAGTCACCGGCAATCGCCAGACCGTTCTGGAAACCGGTGATCTTGCCGCCCGCCGCATAGTAGTCCGCCGCTGACTTGTTGCGCTTGGACGCCCAATAAGTGATGCACAGGGTGGCGCCGACAAACGCGACGAACATCACAATGGCCGAGATGTTCAGCGGTTGCTTGTGCACTTCACCGGTCAATGCGTCCGCCGCCCAAACGGCCGGAGCCAACAGCGAAGCACCGAATAGAGCCAATAGACGCCGGATCATTGCGCAGCCTCCTTGAGAATCGCATTGTTCAGGTCGTCAAATTCGCCGTTGGCCCGACGCACGTAGATGCCGGTGAGAATGAAGGCCGACACAATCAGCCCGACGCCCAGGGGGATGCCCCAGGTAATCGAGGAACCGGGGCTGATCTTGGCCCCCAGCACTTGTGGCCCGTAGGCGATCAACAGGATGAAAGCGGAGTAAAGCCCTAGCATGATCGCCGAAAGAATCCAGGCGAACCTTTCCCTTTTCCTGACCAGCTCCTTGAAACGCGGGCTGTTTTGAATCGAGAGGTAAATGCTGTCGTTCATTGTTTTTATCCTCGCAGCACAGCTTTTTATTATTTTGGAACGTATCCACTGTATGCGGCTGCGCAATGGGTTCCAGACGACCTTAGTAGTAGATCGAGTGTAGCGAGGGATTGCTGGGGCGCAGGAAGATTTGAGTCAGTGCAAAACGAATGTGGGAGGGGGCTTGCTCCCGAAAGCGGTGTGCCAGTCAAAAATCTGTGACTGGCACACCGCTTTCGGGAGCAAGCCCCCTCCCACAGGGTTGCATCGGTGGCTTTTATTTAGCGGTCCATTCGGCAACGCGCTCGGGGTGCTTGGCTACCCAGTCCTTGGCCGCGGCGTCCGGCTTGGCGCCTTCTTGAATCGCCAGCATGACTTCACCGATTTCATCCTTGGAGGCCCACTGGAATTTCTTCAGGAAGGCTGCGACTTCCGGCGCTTTCTTCTCCAGGCCCTTGCTGCCGATGCTGTTGACGGTTTCCGCAGCACCATAAATTCCTTTTGGGTCGTCCAGGAAACGCAGTTTCCACTTGGCGAACATCCAGTGCGGTACCCAACCGGTGACCGCAATCGACTCCTGCTTGTCTTCGGCGCGGGTCAGTTCGGCAATCATCGCCGCACCCGAGCTGGCTTGCAGTTTGTAGTCCAGGCCATATTGCTTGATGGCTTCGTCGGTCTTGAGCATTACGCCTGAACCGGCGTCGATGCCGACGATCTTGTTCTTGAAGGTGGTGTCGGTCTTGAGGTCTTCGATGGACTTGGCCTTGACGTACTCCGGCACGATCAGGCCGATCTTGGCGTCCTTGAAGTTGGGGCCGTAGTCGACCACCTTGTCCTTGTTCTTGGTCCAGTATTCCCCGTGGGTCACCGGCAGCCAGGCGGAGAGCATGGCATCGAGTTTGCCAGTGGCAACGCCCTGCCACATGATCCCGGTGGCAACCGCTTGCAGTTTTACGTCGTAGCCGAGTTTTTGCTTGATCACCTCTGCCGCCACATGAGTGGTGGCCACGCTGTCGGACCAGCCGTCCACGTAGCCGATGCTCAGGGTCTTGCTGTCGGCACTGGCCAGTGTGGAGCCCATCGCAACTACCAGAGTGGCAGCTGCGCCCAAGAGTCGTCGCATCTTCATAGTACTTCCCCGAAAGTGCTGCGCCCGACGGATGCCGAGCGACGTCAAACTGTTGTTATAGGGTGCACCGCGCCCCCTTCACGCGCATCGATCCGGTTGCTGAGGCATCAGTGGAGTACTGACAGTTTTATCTTCAACCTGCGTAGGCATTTGCCCTGCTCTGTCAGCGACCTTGGTTGAGCAGGAAACGACATCACATCGCCAGCAGGACGCTTTGTAGGCGTTATCGCCAGAATCCCGCCCGAAGTTTGCATGTCAAAATTATGCAGCCGCACTGGGCTGCGGCAAATCCGGGTAAGATGCGCGCCTTTGCTCCCCCAGATAAGCCGACCATGCCCGCGACTGCCCGCTTCCCTGCCCTGCCCTATTTCTTCGCCTTGATCCTCGGCGTGCTTGCCCTTGTCGGCTACTGGTACGGCCTCGGCCGGCCCGTGGTGTTGCCAGACGTCGCCAGCGCCAGCCATAAGCTGCAATGTGCGTCCTACACACCGTTCGACAAAGACCAGTCCCCATTCGACCAACCGTTCACGCTGCGCCCCGAGCGCATGGACGCCGACCTGGCGCTACTGGCTACGCGCTTTGAATGCATTCGCACCTATTCCATGACCGGCCTGGAGGCCCTGCCGGACATGGCGCGCAAGCATGGGTTGAAAGTGATGGCCGGGGCCTGGGTCAGCAGCGACCCTGTGGCGACCGAAAAAGAGATCAACGAGTTGATCGCGGCGGCCAACGCTAGCCCGGATGTAGTGACCTCGGTGATCGTCGGCAACGAAGCCCTGCTGCGCAAGGAAGTTACTGCCAAGCAACTGGTGGCGCTGATCCATCAGGTTAAAAGCCAGATCAAGCAGCCCGTCACCTATGCCGATGTCTGGGAGTTCTGGTTGCAACACCCGGAAATCGAGCCGGCGGTGGACTTCCTGACCATTCACCTGTTGCCGTATTGGGAAGATGAGCCGTCCGGCATCGACCAGGCGCTCAAGCACGTGGGCGATGTGCGCCAGACCTTCGGCCATAAATTCGCGCCCAAGGACATCGTGATCGGCGAAACCGGCTGGCCCAGCGAAGGCCGACAGCGCGAAACCGCCGTGCCCAGCCGGGTCAATGAGGCCAGGTTCATGCGCGGCTTCGTGGCCATGGCCGAAGCCAATGGCTGGCGCTACAACCTGATCGAAGCCTTTGACCAGCCATGGAAACGTGCGAGTGAAGGGGCTGTGGGTGGTTACTGGGGGCTGTTCGATGCAGACCGTCAGGACAAAGGTATCCTCGCCGGCCCGGTGACCAATGTGCCCTACTGGCGGCTGTGGCTGGGCGTCGGCGGGCTCATCCTGCTTGGCACCCTGGTGCTCGGCGGCCGCGTTCGCAGCACTCGCTCTGCATTAATACTGCCGTTGCTAGGGGCCGTCGCAGCGTGCTCCATCGGCAGTTGGGCCGAACTGACCCGCGTTACCGCGCGCTTCAGCGATGAATGGGTATGGGCAGGCTTGCTGGTGATGTTGAACTTGCTGGTGCTGGCCCACGCCGCACTCGCCCTCAGCGCACGGGAAGGCTGGCGTGAGCGCGGGTTCAGCTGGCTGGAGCAACGCGCGGGCTGGCTGATGGCAATCGCCGGGTTTGCCGGTGCGGTGATGATGCTAGCGCTGGTGTTTGACCCGCGCTATCGCAGCTTCCCAAGCGCGGCGCTGGTGTTGCCGGCCCTGGTGTACCTGGTACGCCCGGTGACCGGACCACGTCGGGAGATTGCGTTGCTGGCCTTTATCATCGGTACCGGCGTTGCGCCGCAGTTGTACCGTGAAGGGCTGTTGAACCAGCAGGCCTGGGGTTGGGCAGTGGTCAGCGTGCTGATGGTTGCGGCTTTGTGGCGTTGCTTGCGAGTGCGCAAGGCGTAACACCGCTATCGCAGGCAAGCCAGCTCCCACAGTTGAGTGGGTTCACACATTTCTATCTGTGAGCACGGTCAAATGTGGGAGCTGGCTTGCCTGCGCTGAGGCCACATCAGGCGCCGCGCGGCTTCCTGACCAACCGCAACCCCGCAATCACCACCGCAAACACCGCAAACGTCGTGTTGTACAACGCCAGCGCCGGCAGCCCGAACACCAAGCCCACCACCGCCAACGCCCATCCCGCACGCCCCGGTACAAAAAAGCCCAGCACCGAGGTGATCAACGCCGCCCACCCCAGCAGCTTGAAATGGATCATCAAACCCAGGTTCGAACGCACCTGGCATTCCCAGCGACTGGCCTCATCAGCACAGATGCCAACCCACTGCCCATCCTCCATGAAGCCGTAGCGTGCGGCATAACTGGCGGCCAGCCATAACGGCAAGGCAATAAGCAGCAGAATCAACGGCAAACGACGGGACATGGGGCACTCCGATAGGCAAAAACGGCGCCCAGCTTAATCCCACGGCGGCCGTTAGCAAGGTGTTCGCACAGATATCTGTTCAACAAAGCATGGCAAAGTGTATCGTCTCGCTACTATTACCCCGATTCCGACGTTTTTTCCGACTTTTCGTGCCGAGTGCTGGCACTTCGGTGACAAGGCGGTGGTCATAGCCTGCGAACTTCATTCAGCCCGTTCCTCTTAGGGATTAAGTCATGCTCCGTTCCTTGCGCTGTGCTGCCTTGCTGGGCAGCCTATTTTTGAGTGCGTCAGCACTGGCCGTCGATATCGACCAAGCCAGCTATGGCTACCCTTTGACCAACCCGTTCGAAGCAACCATCGCCACCACGCCTCCCGATCTGCGGCCAACCCTGCCGACAGATGACGAGATCAACCAGTCCGACTACACCCTGACGATGCGCCCCGAGCGCGAGTTCAGCCTGCCGGACAATTTCTGGGCGGTGAAGAAACTCACTTACCGCATTGCCAAGCAGGACCGTGCTGCGCCTTTGATCTTCCTGATCGCCGGCACCGGTGCACGCTTTGATAGCAGCATCAATGAATACCTGAAAAAGCTGTATTACCAGGCCGGCTACCATGTGGTGCAGCTCTCCTCGCCAACCAGCTTCGATTTCATCAGCGCCGCTTCGCGCTTCGCCACCCCGGGCATCACCCAGGAAGACGCCGAAGACATGTACCGCGTGATGCAAGCCGTACGCGCGCAGAACGCCTCGTTGCCAGTGACTGATTTCTACCTCACCGGTTACAGCCTGGGCGCCCTGGATGCGGCGTTTGTCAGCAAGCTGGATGAGACCCGCCGTAGCTTCAACTTCAAGAAAGTGCTGCTGCTCAACCCGCCGGTCAACCTCTACACCTCGATCACCAACCTCGACAAGCTGGTACAGACCGAGGTTAAGGGCATCAACAACAGCACCACCTTCTATGAGTTGGTGCTGAGCAAACTGACGCGTTACTTCCAGCAGAAAGGCTACATCGACCTCAACGATGCCTTGCTCTATGACTTCCAGCAGTCCAAGCAGCACCTGAGCAATGAACAGATGGCCATGCTGATCGGCACCTCGTTCCGCTTCTCGGCCGCTGACATTGCGTTCACTTCGGACTTGATCAACCGCCGCGGCCTGATCATTCCACCCAAATACCCGATCACCGAAGGCACCAGCCTCACGCCGTTCCTCAAGCGTGCCCTGCAGTGTGACTTCGACTGCTACCTCACCGAACAAGTGATCCCGATGTGGCGCGCGCGTTCCGATGGCGGCAGCCTGCTGCAACTGATCGACCAGGTCAGCCTCTACGCCCTCAAGGACTACCTGCGCGACAGCCCGAAAATTGCCGTGATGCATAACGCCGACGATGTAATCCTCGGCCCTGGCGACCTGGGCTTCCTGCGTAAAACCTTCGGCGATCGCTTGACCGTCTACCCGCTGGGCGGCCATTGCGGCAACCTCAATTACCGCGTCAACGCCGACGCCATGCTGGAGTTCTTCCGTGGCTAAATATCTTCTGCTGCTCGCCGCACTGATGTGCGCAGGCGTGGCCAATGCCGACAACAGCAAGGCCCAAGAACCCGTCAAGGTCGATGCCGACGGCTTCAAGGAGCCGCTGACCAAGCTCAAGTTCAACCCAGGCTTGGACCAGCGTGAGTTCGAACGCTCCACGCTCACCGCGCTTAACGTCTACGACCCACTGGAGTCGTGGAACCGCCGCGTGTACCACTTCAACTATCGCTTCGACCAGTGGGTATTCCTGCCGGTAGTAAACGGTTACCGCTACGTCACGCCGAGCTTCCTGCGCACCGGCGTGAGCAACTTCTTCAACAATCTGGGCGATGTGCCCAACCTGATGAACAGCTTGTTGCAGCTCAAGGGCCACCGCTCGCTGGAAACCACCGGGCGCCTGCTGGTCAATACCACCATTGGCATCGCCGGCCTGTGGGACCCGGCTACCGCCATGGGCCTGCCGCGCCAGAGCGAAGACTTCGGCCAGACTCTGGGCTTCTACGGCGTACCGGGCGGCGCCTATGTGGTGTTGCCGATCTTTGGCCCGTCGAACCTGCGTGACACCACCGGCTTGCTGGTGGACTACAGCGCCGAATCGCAGATCAACTTCCTCAACGTATCCGAAGTCAGCTCCAACCATCCGGAAGTCTGGGCCCTGCGCGCCGTGGACAAGCGCTACCAGACCAGCTTCCGCTACGGCCAGATGAACTCGCCGTTCGAGTATGAGAAGGTGCGGTATATCTATACGGAATCGCGCAAATTGCAGATTGCCGAGTAAACGTCATTGACCAAAGCCAAGGTCATCGCAATGGCCTTGGCCTCAATCCTGTAAACGCCATCTATCGTCACACTTTGAGCCACTGATCACCGCCAGACGGCGAAAACAGTGGAACCTCTTGAATGAAAGTTTACACACAGGTACTGACCCGGCGGCTCACCCAAGGCCGCCGAGGTATTCCTGATTAAACTTCTTCAAAAGGACACATCATGTTCATTCCGAACACCTTGAATTTGGCGGCTGGCTCGATAGACGCCATTGCACAACAGTTTGGTATGCCGAAACTGCAAGCCCCAACCGAAAACACCGGCCGGGCAGCTGGCGATTATCGGACCGTAGACGAAATCACCAAAAACCCCTTGTTCGACAATCTGCTTACACCATTGCCCGCCGATAAAATGCCGACGTCCGCTCACCTGGATCCATTCACAAACCCCTATGCAGCGCGGCTTGAAGAACACAGGATCGACGATTTCTACGATAAGGTTGGAGGCAATTGGAACGATCCCAGCCTCAGCGACAGTGAGCGCGCTGATATCGCCGCGAATGCGGAGCGAGTGCTTGAATATATCGATAGCCTAGGAGGAAACAATTCGACAGTGGGCGACCAAATGATTAACGGGATGAGCAGCGCCTTGCCTCGCTTGTACTATAACAGGCTGACCACTGAGCATCTGACGACCGAGGGTTCCGAGGCAAGGCTTCTACTGAACTTTGCCGATCACGGTTACGATGTCTTTCATTAAGTGAAGCGCTGTTAGCTGAAAAACAAGCAGCGCCGCCTGGCACTGCTTGTTTTGAGAAAGCATGGGCACGTTATGGTTTGGATTTTAAAACAACCCAGAGCTTGGTCACTAAGGTGAGCAATACCAGAACCACCCCACCGGCAATAATCCCCGCCACCGCATTCAGCAACGTCGGCATCAGCCACGCCAGCGCCCCTGTGCTTTGGCTCACCGTCTCGATCCAGTGGTGCACCACGGGCACGCCATGGGTGAGAATGCCACCACCGACCATAAACATCGCCGCCGTGCCGATCACCGACAAGCTCTTCATCATGTACGGCGCCGCACTCAGAATCGCGCCGCCTATACTGCGTGCCACCTGGCCCGGCTTCTGCGTCAGCCACAGCCCCAGGTCGTCGAGCTTGACGATACCAGCCACCAATCCATATACGCCGATGGTCATGACAATGGCGATACCCGACAGCACAATCACCTGCTGTGTGAGCTGCGCGTCGGCGACAATGCCGAGGGTGATGGCAATGATTTCGGCGGACAGAATGAAGTCGGTGCGGATGGCACCCTTGATCTTGTCTTTCTCGAACGCCACCAGATCGGTTGCCGGATCGGCCACCGCTTCAGCCAACTGCGCGTGTTCGGCTTGATCTTCAGCCTTGCTGTGCAGGAATTTGTGCGCGAGTTTTTCGAAGCCCTCGAAACACAGATAGGCACCGCCAAGCATCAACAGTGGTATCACCGCCCACGGAGCAAAGGCGCTGATCAACAGGGCCGTCGGCACCAGGATCAACTTGTTGATAAACGAGCCCTTGGCCACCGCCCACACCACGGGAATTTCCCGCTCAGCCCGCACGCCGGAGACCTGCTGGGCGTTCAGTGCAAGGTCATCGCCCAGCACGCCCGATGTCTTCTTGGCGGCCATTTTTGTCATCAGCGCGACGTCATCGAGTACCGCCGCGATATCGTCGATCAACACCAACAAGCTGCTTCCTGCCATGAACCGAACTTCCGTTAGAGAGAGATGGCGCGAGCATAGCGCGGCGCAAGGCGTTGCGGGCAGATTGTTGAGGCTTGCGGATGGCCGGTGCTACCATGCGCAACCGCCTGTCATGGCAAGGAAACGTCTGGTTTATGAGCAGCATTCGCGAGCGCAACAAAGAAAAAATCCTGCGGGCGGCGAGCGAGGAGTTTGCCGACAAGGGCTTCGCCGCGACCAAAACCAGCGACATCGCCGCCAAGGCCGGGCTGCCCAAGCCCAACGTCTATTACTACTTCAAATCCAAGGACAACCTTTACCGCGAGGTGCTCGAAAGCATTATCGAGCCGATCCTGGCCGCCTCCACGCCGTTCAACCCCGAAGGCGAGCCCAAGGAAGTATTGAGCAACTACATCCGCTCCAAAATCCGCATCTCCCGCGACCTGCCGTTTGCCTCCAAGGTGTTCGCCAGCGAAATCATGCACGGCGCCCCACACCTGAGCACCGACCAGGTTGAACAGCTCAATGCCCAGGCCAAGCATAATATCGACTGCATCCAGAGCTGGGTTGACCGTGGCCTGATCGCAGCAATTGACCCCAACCACCTGATGTTCAGCATCTGGGCAGCCACCCAGACCTATGCCGATTTCGACTGGCAGATCTCGGCGGTAACCGGCAAGGCCAAGCTGGATGAGGCCGATTATGAGGCGGCGGCGCAGACGATCATTCGGTTGGTGCTCAAGGGGTGTGAGCCGGATTGATAGACCGCGCAGAGGCTATCGCAGGCAAGCCAGCTCCCACACGGATTTGCGCGGGACACAAAATGTAAATTGGTCATAATCCCCTGTGGGAGCGGGCTTGCCCGCGATAGCGCCCATCCAGACACATCCTGCTAAAAGCCTGCCGATCAGCCTTCGCCCCTCAGTCTAGCCTCTCAGAACACCATCTGAAGAGAGGCCAAGGAATGCCTGATCTACCTGCTTCAAAACGCCTGCGCATCGGCCGCTATAACGAATCCAACCGCATTTACCTGCTCACCACCAACACCCTTGAACGTGAGCCCATCTTCAGCGACTTCAGACTTGGCCGTCTGGTCGTACACCAATTCAGAATCGTTCAATATAAAGGGCTCGCAACCTCATTGGCCTGGGTAGTAATGCCTGATCATTTCCATTGGCTTGTTGCTCTGGAGAAAGGTTCGCTTGCCGACTTGATGCGACAAGTGAAGTCCAAGAGCACCCGAATTGTGAATGCGGTGGCTGGCCGCCAAGGTCGCCTCTGGCAGCCGGGCTTTCATGATCATGCCGTGCGTCGAGAGGAAAGCCTTGAGGGGATTGCACGCTACATCGTAGCTAATCCACTCAGGGCTGGGCTGGTAAAGAAGTTTGGCGACTATCCGCTGTGGGATGCTATTTGGGTTTGACTGTAGACCGAGTCGACTGCATCGCAGGCAAGCCAGCTCCCACACTGATTGGATTCACACAGTTGGATTTGTGAACACCGCCAATGTGGGAGCTGGCTTGCCTGCGATAGCTTACTCACAGTCAGAACGATTCAAGCCGACACCCCCGCATCCGCCATCAACCCCACCCCCTCTATCGCCGTGATCGCACACTGCTCGTCAATATCGGACGTGTCCCCGCTGATCCCAATTGCGCCGAGCACCATGCCACTCTGATCCCGAATCAACACCCCACCCGGTGCCGGCACGACGCTGCCGTGACCCAGACTGTTCAACGCCGCGATAAACGCCGGGCGCTGTTGGGCGTCCAGTGCCAGCAAACGTGAACCCTTGCCCAGGGCAATGGCGCCCCAGGCTTTGCCGATGGCGATTTGCGGGCGTAGCAGGCTGGCGCCGTCTTCGCGTTGCAGGGTGACCAGATGGCCGCCGCTGTCGAGCACGGCGATGGTCAGTGGCGCAGCCGAAATGGTGCGGCCTGCAGTAAGGGCCTGGGTGGCCAGTTGGGTGGCGAGTTTCAAGGTTAAAGCGCTCATAGGTGCCGTCCTTATCTTGTTATGGGTAACGCGGTGAGGTCTGTTTGATCAGATGCTCGATGATACAAATAGAACACAATGATATTTGTTTTTGTATACAATATTTTCCAACAAAGGCTCCATACGTCGAAAAAAGCGCTTCCGACGAACGCAAAGGTCAGTTTACGAAAGGCATTGACCAACGCCGCTCGCCGTGAATACACTTTGGACAGACACCACTTGTATACAATTACAAAACGCAAGAGGCACCAAAACCATGAGCAAAATGAGAGCAATCGAAGCCGCCGTCCTGGTGATGCGCCGTGAAGGTGTGGATACCGCCTTCGGTATCCCAGGCGCCGCGATCAACCCGCTGTATTCGGCCTTGCAGAAGGTGGGTGGCATCGATCACGTCCTTGCTCGCCACGTTGAAGGCGCCTCGCACATGGCCGAGGGCTACACCCGCACCAAGGCCGGCAATATCGGCGTGTGCATCGGCACATCGGGCCCGGCGGGTACCGACATGGTCACCGGCCTGTATAGCGCCTCGGCCGACTCGATCCCGATCCTGTGCATTACCGGCCAAGCCCCCCGCGCCCGGATGCACAAGGAAGACTTCCAGGCCGTGGACATCACCAGCATCGTCAAGCCAGTGACCAAGTGGGCAACCACGGTGCTGGAACCCGGCCAAGTGCCTTACGCGTTCCAGAAGGCCTTTTATGAAATGCGCTCCGGCCGCCCTGGCCCGGTGTTGATCGACCTGCCGTTCGACGTACAGATGGCCGAGATCGAATTCGACATCGACGCCTACCAGCCGCTGCCCCTGGCCAAGCCGCTGGCGACCCGTGTGCAAGTGGAAAAAGCCCTGGCTCTGCTCGACGCAGCCGAACGCCCATTGCTGGTGAGCGGTGGTGGCGTGATCAACGCCGACGCCAGCGAGCTGCTGGTGGAGTTCGCTGAGCTGACCGGCATCCCGGTGATCCCGACCCTGATGGGCTGGGGCACGATCCCGGACGACCACCCGCTGATGGTGGGCATGGTCGGCCTGCAAACCTCGCACCGCTACGGCAACGCGACGATGCTCAAGTCGGACGTGGTGCTGGGCATCGGCAACCGCTGGGCCAACCGTCACACCGGTTCGGTCGAGGTGTACACCGAGGGCCGTAAATTCATTCACGTCGACATCGAACCGACCCAGATTGGCCGCGTGTTCACGCCGGACCTTGGCATCGTTTCTGACGCCGGCTCCGCGCTGACGATGTTCATTGAAGTGGCCCGCGAGTGGAAAGCCGCCGGCAAGCTCAAGGACCGCAGTGCCTGGTTGCATGACTGCCAACAGCGCAAGGCCACCCTGCACCGCAAGACTCACTTCGACAATGTGCCGGTCAAGCCGCAACGCGTGTACGAAGAGATGAACCAGGTGTTCGGAAAAGACACCTGCTACGTCAGCACCATCGGCCTGTCGCAGATTGCCGGCGCGCAATTCTTGCATGTGTACAAGCCCCGCCACTGGATCAACTGCGGGCAGGCCGGCCCATTGGGCTGGACCATTCCCGCAGCGCTGGGCGTGGTCAAGGCCGACCCGAGCCGCAAAGTGGTGGCCTTGTCGGGCGACTATGACTTCCAGTTCATGATCGAAGAACTGGCGGTGGGCGCGCAGTTCAAGCTGCCGTACATCCATGTGGTAGTGAACAACTCTTACCTGGGCCTGATCCGTCAGGCCCAGCGTGGGTTCGAGATGGACTACTGCGTGCAGCTGTCCTTCGACAACCTCAACGCCCCCGAACTCAACGGCTACGGCGTCGACCATGTGGCGGTTGCCGAGGGCTTGGGCTGCAAGGCTCTGCGTGTGTTCGAGCCAGGCCAGATCCAACCTGCCTTGCGCCGCGCCCAAGAGATGATCGAAGAATTCAAGGTGCCCGTGATCGTTGAGATTATTCTGGAACGGGTGACCAATATTTCCATGGGCACCGAGATCAACGCCGTCAATGAATTCGAAGATCTGGCCCTGGTCGGCAACGATGCGCCGACTGCCATTTCCCTGCTCGATTAAGGAGAACCCTATGCCGCGCTTTGCTGCCAACCTGTCCATGTTGTTTACCGAACAGGATTTCCTTGCCCGCTTCAAAGCGGCTGCCGATGCCGGTTTCCAGGGCGTGGAGTACCTGTTCCCGTATGAATTCAGCTCTGCCGATATCAAGGCGCAGCTGGACGCCAACGGCCTGACCCAGGTGCTGTTCAACCTGCCAGCCGGTGACTGGGCCAAGGGCGAGCGCGGCCTGGCTTGCCACCCGGACCGGGTCGAGGAGTTCCGTGCCGGGGTCAAACTGGCGATCGCCTATGCCCAGGTCTTGGGCAACACCCAGGTCAACTGCCTGGCGGGTATCCGGCCACAAGGCGTTGATGACGAGACCGTAGAAAAGACCTTCGTCGCCAACCTCAAGTACGCCGCCGAGAAGCTGCAGGCGGCGGGTATCAAGCTGGTGATGGAGATGATCAACACCCGCGACATTCCGGGCTTCTACCTCAACAACACGGCGCAGGCCCTGTCGATTCGCGAGCAAGTGGGCAGCGCCAACCTGTTCCTGCAATACGACATCTACCACATGCAAATCATGGAAGGCGACCTGGCGCGGACCATGGCGGCGCACCTGGGCGAGATCAACCACATCCAACTGGCGGACAACCCAGGGCGCAACGAGCCAGGTACCGGTGAGATCAACTACCGCTTCCTGTTCGAGCATCTGGACCGCATTGGTTACGCGGGTTGGGTCGGCTGTGAGTACAAGCCGTTGACCACTACCGAGGCGGGTTTGGGCTGGCTCAAAACCCATAACGCCATCTGACAACTGACACAACACAAAACACTGTGGGAGCTGGCTTGCCAGCGATGCGGACACCTCGCTGTATCAGGCATACCCAGGTGATGCCATCGCAGGCAAGCCAGCTCCCACATTAAACGAGGATTTTGATCATGGCTAAAATCGGATTCATCGGCACCGGCATCATGGGCCAACCCATGGCCGCCAACCTGCAGAAAGCAGGCCATCAACTGTTTCTCTCCGAACATCACGGCAAGGCTCCGGCTGAACTGATCAGCGCCGGCGCCGTGGCGCTGGCCAACCCGCAACAAGTGGCCCAGGAAGCCGAGTTCATCATCGTCATGGTGCCCGACACCCCTCAAGTCGATGACGTGCTGTTTCGCGCCGACGGCGTGGCTGCGGGCCTGTCACCGAACAAGGTGGTGATCGACATGAGCTCGATCTCCCCTACTGCGACCAAAGCATTCGCCGCCAAGGTCAACCAGGCCGGCGCGCAGTACCTGGACGCACCGGTGTCCGGTGGTGAAGTCGGTGCCAAGGCCGGCACCTTGAGCATCATGGTCGGCGGCGAACCGCACACGTTCGAACGCGCGTTGCCGCTGTTCCAGAGCATGGGCAAAAACATCACCCTGGTAGGCGGCAATGGCGATGGCCAGACCGCCAAGGTGGCCAACCAGATCATCGTCGCGCTGAACATCCAGGCGGTGGCCGAAGCGTTGTTGTTCGCCTCCAAAAACGGCGCCGACCCGGCCAAAGTGCGTGAAGCGCTGATGGGTGGCTTTGCATCGTCGAAGATCCTGGAAGTGCACGGCGAGCGCATGATCAAGGGCACCTTCGATCCGGGTTTCCGCATCAACCTGCACCAGAAGGACCTGAACCTGGCGCTGGCCGGTGCCAAGGAACTGGGGATCAACCTGCCGAACACCGCCGGCACCCAGCAAGTGTTCAGCACCTGCACGGCAATTGGCGGCGGCAACTGGGACCACTCGGCGCTGATCAAGGGCCTGGAGCATATGGCGAACTTCTCGATTCGCGAAAAATAACCCACACCGCTGATCGTTCCCACGCTCCGCGTGGGAATGCCTCTTGTGACGCTCCGCGTCACGCTTTGGGCGCAGAGCGTCCCGGACTGCATTCCCACGCAGAGCGTGGGAACGATCGCAGAGCGTGGGAACGATCGCTGCACCTCTAATAACAAGAATCCCCCGGGAGCCCGCTTATGTCGGTCGATCCGCAACACCTGCTTCGCGAGCTGTTTGCCACAGCCATCGACGCCGCCCACCCCCGGCAAGTCCTTGAACCCTACCTGCCTGCCGACCGCAGTGGCCGTGTGATCGTGATCGGAGCCGGCAAAGCCGCAGCCGCCATGGCACTGGTCGTCGAAGACTGTTGGCAGGGCGAGGTCTCGGGCCTGGTGGTCACCCGCTACGGCCATGGCGCGCCATGCAAAAAAATCGAAGTGGTCGAAGCCGCCCATCCGGTGCCGGATGCGGCCGGCCTGGCCGTGGCCCAGCGCGTGCTGGAACTGATCAGCCATCTGGGTGAAGACGACCGCGTGATCTTCCTGCTCTCCGGCGGTGGCTCGGCTCTACTCGCCCTGCCCGCCGAGGGCATCACCCTGGCGGACAAGCAAGCCATCAACAAAGCCCTGCTTAAATCCGGCGCCACCATTGGCGAGATGAATTGCGTGCGCAAGCACCTCTCGGCGATCAAGGGCGGTCGCTTGGCCAAGGCTGCGTGGCCGGCCACGGTGTACACCTACGCGATCTCCGATGTACCGGGCGACCAGGCCACGGTGATTGCCTCGGGCCCGACCGTCGGTGACCCGAGCACCTCACAACAGGCCCTGGCGATCCTCAAGCGTTACCACATCGACGCCCCCGCTTCGGTGCGCAGTTGGTTGCAGAACCCGACCTCGGAAACCGTCAAGCCCGGCGACCCGGTGCTTGCCCGCAGCCACTTCCAATTGATCGCCCGCCCGCAGCAATCCCTGGAAGCGGTAGCAGTAAAAGTGCGCCAGGCCGGTTTCAGCCCGCTGATCCTCGGTGATCTGGAAGGCGAAGCCCGCGATGTGGCCAAGGTACACGCCGGCATCGCCCGCCAGATCGTGCAGCACGGCCAGCCACTGGCGGCGCCGTGCGTGATCCTTTCGGGGGGCGAAACCACCGTCACCGTACGCGGCGACGGCCGTGGCGGACGCAACGCGGAATTCCTCTTGAGCCTCACCGACAGCCTCAAGGGCCTGCCCGGCGTGTACGCCCTGGCCGGCGATACCGATGGCATCGACGGTTCAGAAGACAACGCCGGCGCGATCACGACCCCCTGCAGCTACCGCCGTGCCGAAGCCCTGGGCCTGTCGGCCAGTGATGAGCTGGACAACAACAACGGCTACGGCTATTTCGCCGCCCTGGGCGACTTGATCGTCACCGAGCCGACGCGCACCAACGTCAACGACTTCCGCGCCATCCTGATCCTTGAGACTGCCAACCATGACGCCTGACAAGAAGGTCAAAATCCTCGCCACTCTGGGCCCGGCCACCGACGGTATCGATGACATCCGCGAGCTGGTGGAGGCCGGGGTAAATATCTTCCGCCTCAACTTCAGCCACGGTGACCACGCCGACCATGCCCAGCGCTACCAGTGGATTCGCCAGGTCGAGCGCCAGCTCAACTACCCGCTCGGCATCCTCATGGACCTGCAAGGGCCGAAGCTGCGGGTGGGACGCTTTGCCGAAGGCAAGGTGCAGCTCGTACGCGGCCAGGCCCTGCGCCTGGACCTGGATGAAACTTTGGGGGACCAACGCCGGGTCAACCTGCCCCACCCGGAAATCATCGCGGCCCTGGAGCCGGGCATGGACCTGCTGCTCGACGACGGCAAGCTGCGCCTGCGCGTGGTCACCAAGCATGCCGACGCCATCGACACCACCGTGCTCAATGGCGGCGAACTGTCTGACCGTAAAGGTGTGAACGTCCCACAAGCGCTGTTGGAACTGAGCCCACTCACCGCCAAGGACCGCCGCGACCTGAGCTTCGGCCTGGAGCTGGGTGTGGACTGGGTGGCGCTGTCGTTTGTGCAGCGCCCGGAAGACATCCGCGAAGCCCGCGAGCTGATTGGTGATAAGGCGTTTTTGATGGCCAAGATCGAAAAGCCGTCAGCGGTGCAACGGCTGCGCGAAATCGCCGAACTGAGCGACGCGATCATGGTGGCCCGGGGTGATTTGGGCGTGGAAGTACCGGCCGAGAGCGTGCCGCAGATCCAGAAAGACATCATCAGCACCTGCCGCCAACTGGGTAAGCCGGTGGTGGTGGCCACGCAGATGCTCGAATCCATGCGCTTCTCGCCAGCACCCACCCGCGCCGAAGTCACCGATGTCGCCAATGCGGTGGCTGAAGGTGCGGACGCGGTGATGCTGTCGGCGGAAACCGCCTCGGGCGAGTACCCGCTGGAAGCGGTGCAGATGATGAGCAAGATCATCCGCCAGGTGGAAAACGGCCCAGACTACCAGGCACAGTTGGATGTCAGCCGGCCCAAGGCAGATGCCACGGTGTCGGACGCCATCAGCTGCGCGATCCGCCGCATCAGCAGCATCCTGCCGGTAGCGGTGCTGGTGAACTACAGCGAGTCTGGCAGTTCCAGCTTGCGGGCGGCGCGGGAACGGCCCGTGGCGCCGATTCTCAACCTCACGCCCAACCTGTCCACGGCGCGACGCCTGAGCGTGGCGTGGGGCGTGCACTCGGTAGTCAATGATCGGCTGCGCCAGGTGGATGAGGTGTGTTCCACCGCGCTGGAAATTGCCCAGGCCCAGGGCATGGCGCAGCGTGGCGATACCTTGGTGATTACCGCAGGGGTGCCGTTCGGGCAGCCGGGGTCCACCAATTCGCTGCGTATAGAGACGCTGATTTAGCGCCTGTCAGGGCCTCATCGCGGGCAAGCCCGGCTCCCACATTTGATCGAGTTTGCATGTCGAACATCAATCAAATGTGGGAGCTGGCTTGCCTGCGAGGAGGGCAACTCGGTCTTATTGACTCAACCCAAATGCACAACCCAACCTGCCCCGACTGGGCCGAAGCCCTGCTCAACGGCTTCAGCCAAATCTTCCTGCAGCGCCACCCGCTGTGCGGCCTGCTGTGCCTGCTGGCGATCCTGATCGGCGCCCCGGCGTTGCTCGGCGGTGCCTTGCTGGGAGGTGTCGCGGGGTTGCTCACGGCCCAGCGCCGGGGGTATCCCAAGGCCGAGCGCCAGGCCGGGCTGTATAGCTACAACGGCGTATTGCTGGGCCTGTTGATCAGCCAGCACTTTGCCTGGTCGGCGCTGGTGCCGCCGCTGATCCTGGCGTGCGGCGGCTTGAGTGCCATCCTCACCCGGCACTGGTTGAAACACGCGACCCAACCCCTGGATTTGCCAGCGTACACCGCGCCCTTTGTTGGGCTGGGCTGGTTGCTGCTCGGCCAGGTCCCGCAGAACACCCTTGCGCTGAGCGAGCCCGACACTGTCGCTATACTGGCCGCGCCCTTCACCGGCCTTGGGCAAATCATGCTGCTGGACCAGCCCCTGGCGGGTGTGCTGATCGCCTTGGGCTTGCTGCTGGCCGACCGTCGCGCCGTCGCGTGGGCCTTGGGCGGCGCCACTCTCGGCATGCTGGCCGGCCTGTGGTTGAACGACGCCACTGGCGCTCTGCTCGGCCTGCACAGCTATAACCCCGCGCTGGCCGCCCTGGCCCTGTGCTCGTCGCGTCGCCAGCCTTGGTTGCCGCTGCTGGGTATCGGCCTGGCCATCCTGCTCACCCCAGGCTTCGCCGCCCTGCACCTGCCCGCGCTGACCGCGCCGTTTATCCTCGCGTGCTGGCTGGTGCGCGCCGGTCAGCGAATGCTGCACAAGCCTCACATGGACAGCCCGTACGAATCGCCCTAGGCTTGCTCGATATTCGTTTCAGGCAGGGTTTATGGACAGCAACAACGACTGGCGCCAGCGCCTCTACATCATGGTGTTCCAAAGCGACACCGTCGCCGGGCGGCGCTTTGACGGCATCCTGCTGCTGATCATCCTCGCCAGCCTGGTGATCGTGATGCTCGACAGCATCGACACAATCCATCAGAACTACGCCGACCTGCTGGCCTATATCGAGTGGGGCTTCACGCTGATCTTCGCCATCGAGTACGGCCTGCGCCTGTATTGCTCGCCCAAGCCGCTACGCTATGCCTTCAGCTTTTATGGCTTGGTGGACCTGCTCGCCATCGTCCCCGGCATCCTCGCGCTGTACTACAGCGACGCCCAGTATCTGCTGATCATCCGCATCATCCGCATGCTGCGCATCTTCCGCGTGCTCAAGCTCAGCCCGTATCTCAAGCAGGCCAACTACCTGATGGCGGCGCTGCGCGGCAGCAAGCAGAAGATCGTGGTGTTCCTGGTCAGCGTGTGCACCCTGGTGACGGTGTTCGGCACGTTGATGTACGTGATCGAAGGCCCGGAACATGGCTTTACCAGTATCCCCAAGGGCATCTACTGGGCGATCGTCACCCTGACCACCGTGGGCTTCGGCGATATCGTGCCCAAGACGCCCCTGGGCCAGGTTATTTCATCGCTGGTGATGATCACCGGTTACTCGATCATCGCCGTGCCGACGGGTATTTTTACCGCTGAACTGGCCAGTGCCATGCGCGGCGAACAGCTGCATACCGACTGCCCAGTGTGCAAGAAGGACAGCCATGAACCCAACGCCGCGTTTTGTGCGCGCTGTGGCAGCAATCTGTTTCGCAAACTGGAATAAGCAAAGTTCTTTTTAATCTTTAAAGCTCTATGAAGGCCCGGCTATAGTCGCTGGCAAATTGCCTCCCTCTTCTCGAACAACAAGGAATGAGCAGTGAAAAAAATCCTCAGCGCCTCCCTACTGGCCGCCGGCCTGGCCCTGGCGGGCTCCGCCCAGGCAGCGACCACCCTGCTCAACGTCTCCTACGACGTGATGCGCGATTTCTACAAGGACTACAACGCCGCCTTCCAGAAGCATTGGGCAGCCGAGCACCCGGACGACAAGCTGACGTTGCAGATGTCCTTCGGCGGCTCCAGCAAACAGGCGCGCTCGGTGATCGACGGCCTGCCCGCCGACGTGATCACCATGAACATGGCCACCGACATCAATGCCCTGGTCGATAACGGCAAGCTGGTGCCGGACAACTGGGTGACACGCCTGCCGAATAACAGTGCGCCATTCACCTCAGCCACAGTCTTTATCGTGCGCAAAGGCAACCCCAAGGCGTTGAAAGACTGGCCCGACCTGCTCAAGGATGGCGTGCAAGTGATCGTGCCCAACCCGAAGACCTCGGGCAACGGCCGCTACACCTACCTGTCGGCCTGGGGCTACGTGTTGAAGAACGGCGGCGATGAAGACAAGGCCAAGACCTTCGTTGGAAAGTTATTCAAGCAAGCGCCTGTGCTGGACACCGGTGGCCGCGCCGCCACCACCACCTTCATGACCAACCAGATTGGCGACGTGTTGGTGACCTTTGAAAACGAAGCGGAAATGATCGCCCGTGAGTTTGGCCGTGATCAGTTCGAAGTGGTCTACCCAAGCGTCTCCGCCGAAGCCGAACCGCCGGTGTCGGTGGTGGATAAAGTGGTCGAGAAAAAAGGCACCCGTGCGGTGGCTGAGGACTACCTCAAGTATCTGTGGTCGCCCGAAGGCCAGGAAATTGCGGCGAACAATTACCTGCGCCCACGGGACCCTAAGGTGCTGGCCAAGTACACCGACCGGTTCCCCAAGGTGGACTTCCTGTCGGTGGAGAAGACCTTCGGCGACTGGCGCACAGTGCAAAAGACCCATTTCAATGATGGCGGGGTGTTTGACCAGATCTACTCTGGCCAATAATCCATCTGACTGAATCAACTCGGTCAAACCTGTGGGAGCTGGCTTGCCTGCGAAAGCGATCTATCAGTCATATTTCTGGTGACTGGTGCACCGCCATCGCAGGCAAGCCAGCTCCCACTTTTTTGCGTAGGGCAGATGTGTCTGAATGTATCATCAGCCCGCATAAGTGATATCACCACAAGCAGCCTACTCACTTGCGAGCCTTGTCTTTACTCTCTCACGCCATCGTCCTTCGCCTTTATGAGTACACCATGAACACAACCTCTCACGCTGCAGGCACCATGACCCGGGGCATGGTCATGCTGTTCGCGTTTTGCTGCGGCGCCATTGTCGCCAACATCTACTACGCGCAACCGATCATCGAGCTGATTGCCCCGGACATTGGCCTGACGCCGGCAATGGCCAGCCTGATCGTGTCCCTCACGCAAATCGGCTATGCCCTGGGCCTGTTTTTCCTGGTGCCTCTGGGCGACCTGCTGGAAAACCGCAAGCTGATGATCGCCACCACCGTCGTGGCGATCGCCAGCCTGCTGGGTGCGGCGTTTATCGAACAGCCAAACCTGTTCCTGCTGGTGTCGCTGCTGATCGGCTTCAGTTCCGTCTCGGTGCAGATCCTGATTCCGCTGGCCGCACACCTGGCGCCGGCCGAGTCCCGGGGCCGGGTGGTCGGCAGCATCATGGGCGGCCTGCTGCTGGGCATCCTGCTGGCACGGCCAGTGTCGAGCGTGGTGGCCGATCACTTCGGCTGGCGTGCGATGTTCATGGCGGCCGCCGCACTGATGGCGTTCATCAGCGTGGTGCTGATGCTGACAATCCCCAAGCGCCAGCCCGATCACAGTGCCAGCTACGGCCAGTTGCTGCGCTCCCTGGGCACCCTGTTGCGTGAACAACCGCTGTTGCGCCAGCGGGCGTTCTACCAGGGTTGCATGTTCGCCGCCTTCAGCCTGTTCTGGACTGCCGTACCACTGGAACTGGCGCGTAACCACGGCCTGAGCCAAAGCGAGATCGCACTGTTTGCCCTGGTCGGTGCACTTGGCGCCATCGCCGCGCCCATGGCCGGTCGCCTGGCCGACGCCGGCCATACCCACCGCGCCTCGTTGCTGGCGATGCTGTTTGGCGCGTTGAGTTTCCTGCCGGCGTTGGTACACCCGCTTTACAGCGTGATCGGCCTGGCAGTCACCGGTGTGGTTCTGGACTTCTGCGTGCAGATGAATATGGTCCTCGGCCAGCGCGCCATCTACGCCCTCGATGCCAACAGCCGCAGCCGCCTGAACGCGCTGTACATGACCAGCATTTTTATCGGCGGTGCGTTCGGTTCAGCGATTGCCAGCAGCGTGTATGAACATGGCGGCTGGTTGGCCGTCATGCTGGTGGGCAGTGCATTTGCGCTGGTTGCGTTGTTGCGTTTCATGAGCGTTGCACGTAAAGCCGCGTTGGCCACCGTCCAAGCGTCCTGACGAGCCCGTGCGCCACTTCAAAACGCACAAAAGGGCGGGACTTAATCAACACGTGAGTAAGTCCCGCCCCCGCCTTGCTTCCAGCAGTGGCGCCCGTCAAAGGCGCGCGATCAAGGCATTAGAGATAACTGCCCTCTTTGATGTTGAGCCCGATGACATCTTCTGGACTGATCATTCGGGTGCTTTTGATCAGGAAGTCGGTCTTGCCATCGCCATCCAGGTCGACCGCCAGCAAGTAACGTCCCGTTTGCGGATTAAACTTGATGATGGTGTCGCCTGCCGCCCCCGTATAGTTCTCGACGAAGTTCAACGCTACCTTGCCGTCGAGCACCATTTGCGACAGGTCGATCTTGTCCTGCCCCGTGTTGAAGTCCAACAACAAGTCGGCATTGGCACGGGTTGAATCGCTAAAGGCGTTGAACTTGAAGGTGTTCCAACCGCCGCCGCCCACCAACGTATCGGCCCCCGCGCCACCGGTGAGCACATTATCCGCACTGTTACCGATGATGCGATCGTTACCATGGCCCCCCACAGCATTTTCGATCACCGTCTTCTCGCCGATCCTGACGTTTTCCTTCAGCCCCCCCACGCTGGAAAACGAACCACCGCGCAAGTTGATGATTTGATCCTGCTTGAAGCCAGAGAAATCAAAGGTATCGTTCCCACGCTCATCCCATACGTTGAAGTCTGGCTTATCGGCCGCGGACGTCAGGGTCGTTTCCGCCTTGCCAGTATTCGAGTTGAATCCATAGGTGGTGTCATCGGTTCTGGTGTCGGGGTTGCTTGGGTTTATCAACGACTGGCAGGGTGTCGATGTTGGGCTTGGGCTTATCAACGACTGGCAGGGTGTCGATGTTGGGCTTGGGCTTATCAACGACTGGCAGGGTGTCGACGTTGGGCTTGGGCTTATCAACGACTGACATGGTGTCGATGTTGGGCTTGGGCTTATCAACGACTGGCAGGGTGCCGACGTTGGGCTTGGGCTTATCAACGACTGGCAGGGTGTCGACGTTGGGCTTGGGCTTATCAACGACTGGCAGGGTGTCGACGCTGGGTTTGGGCTTATCAACGACTGGCAGGGTGTCGACGCTGGGTTTGGGCTTACCACCGACTGGCGTGGTGTCGATGTTGGGCTTGGGCCTATCACTTACTGGCGTGGTGTAGCCACTTGGCCGAGGCTGATCGGCTGCCGGCTTGGTACCGCCGTTTGGCCGGGGCTGATCGGCTGCCGGCTTGGTACCGCCGTTTGGCTGAGACTGATCTGTTGCCCCCTTGGTACCGCCGTTTGGCTGGGGCTGATCGGCTGCCGGCTTGGTACCGCCGTTTGGCCGGGGCTCAGGAGTGGGTTTGGTATTTTCCTCTGCCATCGGATAGCAACGGGCCGTCACCACGTTGCCGGAATGGATGTCTCCAAGTCGAAGCAGCCCCGAGTTTAGACTCAATCCATACATTCGCTGCTGATGAGTGCGTGCCCCTATCAGCGGAGCAGAAAGATTAAGCAATTGAGAGTTTGTTGAGGCTTGTTTGTCGGCTGCTAAGTTCGCGTCGCGATGAAGGAAACTGGCAGCCTCACTTTCAGCTGGATTGCCAGAACGTAGCACCTGAGACGGCTGAGGGGCCGCGTTCGGTGTGGGCACATAATAATTTGCAGCGGGTGTATTTGCATTGATCATAATCACGTTTCTCAGTTAGTTAAAAACAACAACACAACACTTCACACGTAAGTCACCGGTGAATTCCTAGACATCCAACTTCATTAATAGCCATTCAAATCTTTAAGTCGATCAACCTCCCCTTCCGAGCCGCTACGGCCAGTCCGTGCATAACCGCCCACCCATTCAACCATTCACAACCCAAGAAAATTAATTACCCGACAAACCAATCTTTATATAAGTATCACAGCACCCGCTTTACTGACGAACATCAAGCCATTGCTGATTGTTTGCACTTATACACTGCGTAATACATGATTTGATTTTGCAACAGACTCGATTTAAATCGAGCAATCAGCGCGACTTTTTTACTTATAAAAGCAGCACGCTACTTGAACGTATTCAGCGTGCGGCTGCCGGTGAATGGCGCCCGTTCCAAGACCGCGCTGAATACGCCGACTGATCGTTTCGACTGGCAGCTCTCGGCTCGCAAGGATCCGGTTGCCGATCACAGGGATCTGGACGAGGCGTCGGCTCGCGGGTCACCGGCCATGGCCGGGGCTCACGCGGGTTCGGGCGCGGCATGGGCTCACACGGGTCTGGACGTGGCGTCGGTTCGCGGGTCTCCGGGCGTGGCCAAGGGTCACGCGGGTGCGGGCGTGGCGTGGGCTTCCACGGGGCTGGACGTGGCGTCGGCTCGCGGGTCTCCGGGCGTGGCCGAGGGTCACGCGGCTTCGGGCGTGGCGTTGGCTCCCACGGGTCTGGACGTGGCGTCGGCTCGCGGGTCTCAGGCCGTGGCCTGGGTTCACGCGGGGACGGGCGCGGCTTTGGCTCACACAGGTCTGGACGTGGCGTCGGCTCACAAGGCTCTGGCCGTGGCTTCGGCTCACAGCGGTCCGGACTTGGCTTCGGCTCACAAGGGTCTGGCTGTGGCTTCGGCTCACAGCGGTCCGGACTTGGCTTCGGCTCACAAGGGTCTGGCTGTGGCTTCGGCTCACAGCGGTCTGGACTTGGCTTCGGCTCACAAGGGTCTGGCTGTGGCTTCGGCTCACAGCGGTCTGGACTTGGCCTGGGCTCCTCAGGCTTTGGCTCCTTCGGTTTGGGCTCAGGCTTGGTTTTGGGCTCGTCGAATTGAGGCCGCGGCGCAGGCTTGGGGTCTTTCGGTTCAGGGTTTGGCGTAGGGGTATCGCCGTGTGCCACGACATCACCCGCGTTTATCCGGCCGATGCTTTTTACGAACAGGTCAGCCTTGCCGTTGCCCGTCAGGTCCAGGGCCAGACTTCCCTCATTACTGCCCTCGCTGTAACTCATCACAGCCTGGCCGGGTTGACCCGTTAAGCGATCAACGAATTTAAGCGCACTGAGATTGGCCCTTTTCAAAGCCCCGGAGACGTCAATTTTGTCTGCACCACTTTCAAAATCCAGAATTACATCGGGGTTATCCGGCGTGGAATCATTGGCATGGTCATAGACAAAAGTGTCTGCCCCCCCTCCCCCTGACAACCGGTCTGCTCCACCGCCCCCTTTGAGACGATTGGCGACCTGGTTACCTATGAGAGCGTCATCTCCCTTGCCGCCCACCGCGTTTTCCAGTGTGACGCCCTTGGCTATGGAGACATTACCCTTCAACGCACCGACATCCGAAAAAGACTCGGCATTGAGATTGATTTTCTGAGGCTGTGAATACCCAGAGAAATCCAACGTGTCTTTCCCACCACCATCCCACACACAAAAAACAGGGTTGTCATTTGGCGACTTCAAACTAAGCGCTTCACGGTTCGTATTGGAATTAAACCCATAGGTTGTATCGGTATTGCGCGTATTGGTATTCGGCCCATACAGTTTCTGGACAGCCGAGATGTCATCCATCATCGGCGCAGAAGGGTTCAACAATTTGAAGTCGTGGCCTGGCTGGTTTTTTTCTGAATAGTAACTCATCACCGAACGCGCTCGAGTATCCCCTGCATAGACTGCGTCACGCCCATAGTTACCAAAACCATCATAACGCCCCGGGTGTTCCAGGCCGATTGAATGACCTATTTCATGGATAAGCACTCCGCGAAAATAATGACCCAGTGGAGGGTTCGCCCCCGCATTCGCCGTTCCAATATTTACGAAGGTTCGAGTCATGAACTTATCAGGCAGTGAGGCCACTCCCCCCGGTGTTCCGGGCATTTCACTGATATCAACATGACCGTCTGAATGTTGCGGTTTTTCAGTAAATGTAACGTTAGCGACATCCTGCCAGGATTGCAGTGCCTGCCTGACCTGCTCTGCCTGCTGCGGGGTAAAGCCCTTGGAGACGCGAACGGACAAGGTAATTTTGCCGTCACCATTATTATCATGAACCTTGAAACCGTTGCGGGTGATGTGTTTTCCCGCCTGTTCCGTAGTAAACATCGGCTTTTTACTATTGCGTGTATAGGCCCCGGCAGGGCTTTCTGGGCTGATACTGCTATTAAGAGCTGGTTCCTTGGGTATAACAATATTAGGTGTGGATGGTCCTGGCACTCTCATAAACCAACGTCCTCATAAAAATCAGACTCGAGGCTGTAACATCAGCACGTTCGAGATACCGATTCCCGCCCACCAAGAGCAGCAGTAGTTATCGGCACAGCGTTAAATTCGCACACTCCCCTGCCGTACACCAGCGGTGAAATAATTCAACTCGACACACTCTAAAATTTAAAAACACTTTAATCTTATACTTGAAAACTTCCGAAACTCCAGAACAGATAGCACTTTAACCGCAAACATGATAACTCTTTGTTTTGCATGAACATTAAACCTCACAAACACACTTTACATAATTTTTATTGCAAAGCGTTATTCACAATCAGACAACACCCCAATCGCCCAAAAACCTATACCCGACTGGCAACTTTTAACCCGTCCTACACAACAACCCAATGCACAGACGAATAGCAGAGTTCGTATTGAAAGAAAAAACCTGCAGTGCTCATACAACGGCTTTAGTCTGGCCGAGGACGGTCATTGAATGTACTGCAACAACCGATCCGGCTGACGCTCCAAAACTGAAACATGAAAACACACTGCAATACGGCCAGTGTGTGCCTCAACGGGAGTGTTCGACGGTTGAGCAGAGCCTTGCAGGCGCCCTATGAAGCGACGAAGCAGAACGATCACCGAGCGCTGATAGCCCGCTGCAAAGGACACGGCTGAAGGGAGAAAACGTACGGCAGGCAGGCTTGAACGCGGTGATGCGCGCGTCCAAGCCTGGACAGAGGTAACCGGGAGAGCGGCGCTACGGCACAAAGGTGCAAGCGCAATCGTTGGGTTGCAGGGGCTGGCATTCCCAGGCAATCACCGTCAGGAAAAGCTGCAAGCTCAAGGCGGTGAAAGGTACGCGTGTTGTTGGTCAGACGCTGCGATGGCATGCTCTGGGCTGATCAAGGGACTAGCCAATAGCCACCGGACTCACCGGAATATCGACCGCACCTTATTTACAAACCCCTTGAACGATGAAAAAACTTTCTGGATAAACCTTCTCCCCGGCCGGGGCGCCGGGCCGGGGCTTGGCCTCGGCTCTGGCTGTGGGTCAGGGTCAGGCTTGGGATCAGGCTTGGAGTCAGTCGGCTCCGAAATGGGACTGGGAACGGGACTCGGAACGGGTTCCGACACAGGGACAACAGTGGGCCCAGGCGTCGGTGTGACAGTCGGCGCCTCACCGTTCCAGATCACATCCGTCTGCTTGATCTGGCTTTGGCTGGCGATCATCAGATCCGCCGTGCCGTTCCCCGTTGTATCCACAGCCAACGTGGAACGGCCAGTCTTCGAGTCATGACCGAGCACGGCATCTCCCGCTTTTGTGCCGAATTTATCAACGAAATTCAACGACTTGATCCCTGCCTCCTGGAGAACGCCGGTGAGGTCGATCTTGTCGAGCCCGCTTTGGAAGTCCTGAATAACGTCTGGGTTCTGCGGTGTCGAATCGCCGATGCGGTGATACACAAACGTGTCTGCCCCTGCACCGCCGTGCAACTTATCGGCACCCTTGCCGCCCGTAAGGCGATTGTTGCCCTCGTTTCCCGTCAAGGTATCGTTGCCGGCACCGCCGATGGCATTTTCGACAATGACGCCCTTGGCAATCGATACGTTCCCGCGCAAGCCTCCCACGTCCGAAAACGCCTCAGCCTTGAGGTTGATGGTTTGGTTCTGGGTAAACCCGGAGAAATCGAGCGTATCGTTACCGCCGCCATCCCAGACGGTAAAAATCGGCTTGTCACTCCCCTGCTTGAGGCTGTAGACCTCGCGACCGGCATTGGAATTGAAGCCATAGGTAGTGTCGGTATTGCGGGTCTTCGTATTGGCGCCATAGAGCCGCTGTGCTGCCGCGACATCGTCCATCATCGGTGCCGCCGGGCTGCGGCCGGCAAACTTGTGCCCCGGTTGATGGGTCTCGGCCCAATAGCTCATGACACTGCGTGCCTTGGTGTCCTGTGCATATTCGGCACTGCGCTCGTAGTTGAAGCCTTGGCCATTGTATTCACCTGGATGACTGAGCCCCAGGGTATGCCCCAGTTCATGGATCAACAAACCCAGAAAGTGGCTGCCCATGATCGGGTTCTGCCCACCCGAAGTGCCTATATTGGCCTGGACTTTTGCATGCTGACCGAACGGAAAGGTTGCCCAGCCTCCCGATCCGCCAGTCCCCTTGATAGTGATCTTGCCATCGGTGTTTGAGCCATTTTCAACAAATTCGATATTGGCGATATCCGCCCAGTATTGAAGGGCTTGCCTGGCTCGCTCTTTCTGCGCCGCATTGAACCCCCCGGAAAAGTTAACCCCCACCACAACTTTTCCATCTCTATTACTGTCCTTAAACTTCGCATTACTGCGCGTAATATGTTTCGCCGCCTGGTCCGTGGTGAAAGATTTTTTATTATTGGCCCAACGAATAACTTGCTTCTCATCAGGTGAAAAATTGGAGTTCAATGTCTCAGGGGGATGCGACTGGAAAGACTGTCTAACTGGGATATGCATGGCACTTTACTACTCTGAACAGTGAAATGAATCGTCCATGTACAGGAGTTATCGATGCCGACTGTTCCGTAGTCAGCCCGATAAAGCTCCCATATTGAAAACGCCTTCACCATCGCTAATTCTTTGCAAGAAAACCCTATAAACACGACCGCAAAAAATCCGCACACAGTTTATTCAGCGCAGCACAGCCGCCCCTTATCAATCACGCTAAAACCCTGATACTACAGACGTAAAAACGCGCAAAGCGTTAATTTAATCGGGTCGACAGTTAAACTTCAAACATTCAGCAACCCACTCAAACACATCAGAAAAAAATAAGCTCAGTGCCAGGGTTTTATCTGAGACCTGGCCTCATCAGGCACTACATGACGGGGTTGTCCTAACCTACCGGGACTTGGGTCAGGCTCATACGCAATGCCGGTGGTCCAGGCAGCACAGCAAGCGTTCAACGGTGTGCGCCAATGGGCCGGAATTATCCAACACGAACAAACCCGCGCCGTGACCTGCGATCAATTCGGCAGTGAACCGCGCATTGCGCGCCAGGCGTTGCTCGATATCCGCCAACGACTCCCGCCCACGCGCAATCAGACGTTGGCGCAACACCGCTTGGTCCACCGTCAGCAGCAATACCAGCAAGGTCGGATAACGCTCGCGGGTCTGCGCCAGGTGGGCACGGGAGCCGTTGACCAAAACATCGTCGCCGGCGGCCAGCCAATCGTCGATGTCCTTGAAGATGCCGTAGGACAAGCCATTAGCCTGCCAGCTCAAGGCAAATGCACCCTCGGCCTCCATCGCCGCAAACTGCTCGGGGCTCACGCCTTGCGCCGCTTCGCCCACCGCCTCCGCTGACCGCGTGATTACCCGCCGCACCAGGCGACACCCACGCTCGACCAGGCGTGGGCGCGCGGCGTCCAGCAGGCTGTCCTTGCCCGACCCCGATGGCCCGATGAGATAGATCAACCTGCCCGCCATCAAAACACCCTCTTCGCTTGTCTCCAGACCTGTACCGGCGCCTCGGTGTCAGCATTCGGCGCGTCAAGCCATCGTCAGGGCTGGAAAGTATTTCCAGCCAACCTGCCCTTGCAGGCCGGCGGCGGCCACATTACCCGAGTGTGACCTACCGCGCACCACGCTCGGCACGTGCACCAGGCTTTCCGGGCTTACTTGAGTGAGTATGTAAATTTGTAACAACGATACAACATGAAACAAATGCTCGATGGTCGCCCCTACTCACAATCTATAGAAAGCTCAGCACGTTCCTACATGGGAATGTTTTTCATCCTACAGCTGACAGTTTAAACAAGGATCTAGAACATAGCGTTCGACGTAATTGTAGTAGGCGCGTGCCGTTCAGGGAGTGTGCATGTGCCGAATGAATTGATGGCCCTGTGTCAGGCATTGCCCCATGCAGCCATTCTCGGCTTCGGCATGGCCTTGGCCCAATCTTCGGTAGACCTGGACATCGTGGCGGAGGTCATGCCGCCGCCCATGCTGGCAGGATTGCTCATTTCCATGGGTAGCCTGGGGGATCGCAAAGGCCATCGCAAACTCCTGCTGATCGGCTCACTGGGGTTTACCCTGGTGTCGGTGATGACCGCTTATTCCAGCACCGCCACGCAGCTGGTCGTGGGACGCGCATGCATGGGGGTTTTCGGGGCGATGTTGATGCCGTCAACGCTGGCGCTGATTCGCTCAGTGTTCGAGGACCGGGAAGAGCGTCGCCTGGCCGTGGCGATCTGGGCAACCACCTTGACCGTCGGTTCTGCGCTTGGGCCGTTGGTCGGCGGCATATTGCTGGAGTTCTTCAGTTGGGGGTCGATTTTTCTCCTGGCCGTACCGGTGCTGGTGCCTCTGTTGATCCTCGGCCTCTGGCTGCTGCCTGAGTCCGAGCCGGACGCGTCGGGGCCGATGGATGTCATCAGCATTGCGCTCTCGATGGTCGCCCTCAGTGCGCTGGTGTACAGCATCAAGCATGTCGCCAGTGAAGGGCCGGACGCCTGGGCACTGGCGGTATTGGCCGTTGCAATCGTGAGCGGCTGGCAATTCGTACGCCGTCAGTTGCGCCTCCCTACCCCCTTGATGGACCTGAGCCTGTTTCGCAACAAGACGTTCAGCGGCTCGGTGACCATTAACCTGATGAGCCTGGCCTTCATGATCGGCTTCGTGTTCTTTGCCACTCAGTTGCTGCAAATCGTCCTGGGCATGTCGCCCTTGAACGCCAGCCTGGCGTTGATACCGGGCCAGCTCATGGCGATTGTGGTGGGGATCCTGATCGTCCCGGTCGCCCAGCGCGTCTCGGTCAATGTCCTGATTCCCATCCTGCTGGCCTTCACTGCCGGCGCGTTTTTGCTGGTGGCCAGCCTCGGTAGCAGTTTGACGGTGATCGTGGTTGCGTTTGCCTTGCTGAACATTGGCGTCGGCGCCATTGCTACCGTCTCTAACGACGTGATCCTGTCGGCCGCCCCAGCCAACAAAGCCGGCGCCGCGTCAGCCATCAGCGAGACGGCCTATGAAGTCGGCGTAGTACTCGGCACCACCGTGCTCGGTGGCCTGGTGACGGCGTACTACCGTGGCACGCTGCACCTACCGGACTTCTTGAGCCCTATGCAAATGCAACTGGCAAGCGAAACCTTGGCAGGCGCGCACGCAATCTCGGCCACCCTGGCGCACGACCAGGCCAGTGAAGTCATGGGCAACGCTATACAGGCATTTGTAGGAGGGACTCAACTGATGGCCTGGGCCACCTTCAGCTTGGCGGTGCTGGCCATTGTCATCGCCAGGCGCACATTGAAAGGCCAGGAGACTGCGCCGGTGTGAAGTGGGTGCGGGCGGACGAACCAAGTACATCTTGAGTGCGGGGGTAACCCGACAGGACGCCGGGTTAGATCCAACATCCCGATCGACTGTCAGGCCGCCTTCGCGAGCAAGCCCGCTCCCACACTTGGATTGCGGGGCGTCAGGTAGATAGGTATCGGCTGGCAGGCCGTCATCGCAGGCAAGCCAGCTCCCACAATTGGTCAGGTGTCGGCTGTCAGGCAAGCTGCCGCCCAACTATAGGGCGATGCGAGGGAGCTTGCTCCCGTGACGGCTTGACAGCCGACGCTGGGCCAACTGAAGCGCTGCGATCCAAATGTGGGAGCTGGCTTGCCTGCGAAGGCGGCTTGGCAGCCGACCAATATGTTGGATCCAGACCGAGTACATATCCGTTATTGAGGTAACAGCCACTTAGGGTTCCGCCCAACGGCGGCTACAATCTACAAAGTTGTGTAGATACCTATAGTCATCGCAGGCAAGCCAGCTCCCACAGTGGAGAGCATTTCAAATCGGAAATAAAAAAAGGCGACCTGAACACGGTCGCCTTTTGTCATTGCGCGTACTGCTTGCTTAGCCCCGGCGGCACGCCCTGCACGTTGGTTTCTTCCCATGGCCCGTTGGGGCTGATGGACCGGCTCCAGCCGTTGCTCCAGCGGTAGTAGGTGCGCTGGCGGTAGAAGGTGTCAGGCTGGTCATCCAGCACGTACACCTGCATCTTGCCGTCCCAGTGGCTGGCGGCGCCCGGCGGTGGGGCGAAGGTCGGCGATTTGCTTGGCAGAGGCTTGGGCGGCGGCGTCACCGGGCCAGATGGTTTGGTGCTCGGCTGGGTCGAGGGGCCAGACGGTGGAATAGTCGGGCCGGTCGGCGCCGCAGGTGGGCGGTGGACCGCACAGGCGCTCAGGCCCAGTACCAGGCTGAGCAGGGTGATGCGTGCAAATGCGGTCATGGGTGTGTCCTCAGAATTACTGGTCCGGAGTGTCGATGGTCAATTGCTGCAGCGCAGTGGTGCTGCTGGCCAACGGTTGGCTGCGGCCGATCCATTCGCCAGCGGTCGGTTGGCCGGCCCGGGATATGCGCGCAACCAGTTGGACTTCGGGGAAGTTGGACAGTTTCAACTGCGGCATCATCGCGTCGGCATCGCCCAGTTCGACGGTGACCGGCAATGCGTCGACGGTTACACGCTTGGCCGCCAAGGGCGCCGGGGGGTCGTTTACGGCGCGGGCGAAGATGAACACGCTGTCGCCTGGCAGGGCCTTGGCTTTCACCTCGGCAGATACGTCCACCCGCACGGTCAGCAGCGCCTTGGGCGCCTGAGCCAGGCTGCCACCGCTCTCCTTGAGCTTCTCTGCTGCGCGGTCAATTCCGCCTTGCAAGGCGACACGGGAATTGTCCTCTGGCGGCAGTTGCGCGAGCAGGCGGTTCCAGTAGTCGATGGCTTCCTGATAACGCTGGCCCTCAAAGGCAGCGATACCCAACAGGCCAAGGCTGGTGACTTCCTTGGGGTCGAGCTTCAAGGCTTCGTCGGTCAGCGCCTGAACCTGAGGCGACCATTGTTTGTTGTCGGCAAAGTACTGCGCCTGGGCCCATTGGCCGAGCAGTTCCGGTTGGCGCCCGGCCAACGCAACCGTACGTTCAAAGACTTTGGCGGCATCGGCGGCACGGTCCTGGGCCATATAGGCGCGCCCAAGGAAGTACAAACCTTCTGCCGAATCCGGTTGCGCGGCGGCGGCGCGTTCCAGGCGGCGGGTCATGTCGGCCATGGACACCGGCGGTTGGGAAAACTCACGGGTCAGTTCAACCTTGTCGCTCGCCCCATAATGCAGGTACAGCGCCACGCCCAGCACAGGCACCAGAAACGCCGCCAAAAACGGCAGCGGTTTGCCTAACCGCGATTCGCGGGGTTTTTCCACACCTTCGGTGTCGGCCAGCAACTCGCGGGCCGCTTCGGCGCGGCCGGTATCAAGTTGCGCGGTATTCAACACACCTTCGTCCTGCTGCGCTTGCAGCTCGGCGACGCGTTCCTGGTACAGCGCCACGTTCAACGCGGTGCGATCCTCTTCACGCTGGGCACGACGGCCACGCAACACAGGGATCAACAGGAAACTCAGGGCAATCAGTAGCAGCAAACCGGCTGCGAGCCAGAAATCAATCATCAGTCTTGGTGTCCAGCAATTGGTCGAGGCGTTTACGCTCTTCAGGGGACAGCGCATCGGCGCCATCAATCGGTGCGACACGGCGCCGACGCACGATCACGGCCATTACCACCACGCCGGCCAGCAACAGCCCGGCCGGGCCAAACCACAGCAGCGCGGTCTTGCCGGTGAGTGCCGGTTTGTAGCGTACGAAATCACCGTAGCGGTCGACCATGAAGTCGATGATCTGCTGGTCGTCCTTGCCCTCCCCCAGCATGCGGAAAATCTCTCTGCGCAGGTCGGTGGCGATCGGGGCGTTGGAGTCGGCGATGTCCTGATTCTGGCATTTGGGGCAGCGCAGTTCCTGGGTCAGGTCGCGGAAACGCTCACGCTCGGCGTCGTTGGCGAATTCATAGGTGTCGATGGCGGCGTGGGCCACGCCGGCCAGGCCCAGGGTTAAAACGGCAGCGGTCAACCAACGCTTCATGGCTTGGCCTCATCGACCAGGGCCTGGTACTTGGCGGCCAGTTGCTCGCGCCACACCGTTTCGTCGATCACGCCGACGAACTTGTCACGAATCACACCCTTGGCATCGATGAAGAAGGTTTCCGGCGCGCCGTACACGCCCAGGTTCAACCCCAGGTTGCCGTCTTCGTCGCGGATATCCAGCTGGTACGGGTTATGAAATTCCGCCAACCACTTCACGGCCGCCGCATTGTCGTCCTTGTAGTTGATGCCGTAGATCACCACGCCCTTCTCGGCCAGCTTGTTCAGCACCGGGTGTTCGACGCGGCAAGAGATGCACCAGGTGGCCCACACGTTGACCAGCGCCGGCTTGCCCTGCAAATCTGCCTGGGTCAGGGTCTTGTCACCCTGCACCGTTGGCAGGTTGAAGGCGGGGAACGGCTTGCCGATCATCGCCGAAGGCAGCTCGGCCGGGTCCAGGTACAACCCGCGATACAGGAACACCGCCACCAGCAGGAACATCGCCAGCGGCACAACCATCAACCAACGCTTCATACCGCAGCTCCCGAAAGGCCAAGCGCTTCACGCACCCGGCTCTTGACCTTGACCCGATAGCGCCGGTCCAGCGCTGCGAGCAACCCGCCGAACCCGGTGAGCAACCCGCCGAACCAGATCCAGCGCACGAACGGTTTGACATGCACGCGCACGGCCCAGGCGCCATCGCCCAGAGGTTCACCGAGGGCCACATACAGGTCACGGGTGAAACCTGCGTCAATGCCAGCCTCGGTCATCATCGAACTTTGCACGGTGTACAGGCGTTTCTCCGGGTGCAGCACGGCGATTTCCTTGCCATTGCGCACCACGCGCACCGTGCCTTTGTCGGAGGTGAAGTTCGGCCCTTCAAAGTGCTTGGCACCTTCGAAGATGAAGTGGTAACCGGCCAGGTCCATGGACTCGCCCGGCGCCAGGCGCAGGTCGCGCTCGGCGCTGTTCTGGCTGGACAGCACCACCCCAAGGGCGCACACCGCAATACCAATGTGGGCGATCTGCATGCCCCAATAGCTGCGGGTCAGAGTGGGCAGGCCTTTGATCAGGCCTTTGTGGCGCGTCTTGTCGACGATGTCCCGCGCCCCCGCCAGCAACACCCAGGCCGCCAGCAGGAAGGTGGCGAGTACCGCCCAATTGAAGTCGCCGTAGGCAAACCCGGCGATCACCGCCAGGGCCACGCTGCCGAGCAGCACCGGCATCAGCATGCCCGCCAGCCATTTCACCGGGGTGTCTTTCCAGCGCACCAGCACGCCGACCGCCATCACTACCATCAACAGGCCCATCAACGGGATGAACAACGCATTGAAGTACGGCGGCCCCACGGACAGCTTGGCGCCGCTCAAGGCATCCAGTACCAGCGGGTAGAGGGTGCCGAGCAGGATCATCGATGCAGCCACCACCAGTACCAGGTTATTGCCCAGCAACAGGGTCTCCCGCGACCACAGGTTGAAACCGACGTGGCTCTTGACCACCGGAGCACGCAGGGCGAACAGGGTCAGGGAACCGCCGACCACAAACAGCAGGAAGATCAGGATGAACACGCCGCGCTCAGGGTCTGAGGCAAACGCATGCACCGAGGTCAGCACGCCCGAGCGCACCAGGAAAGTGCCGAGCAGGCTGAGGGAAAACGCCGCGATGGCGAGCAGTACCGTCCAGCTCTTGAACACGCCACGCTTTTCGGTGACGGCCAGGGAGTGAATCAGCGCGGTACCCACCAGCCACGGCATGAAGGAGGCGTTTTCCACCGGGTCCCAGAACCACCAGCCGCCCCAGCCAAGTTCGTAATAGGCCCACCACGAGCCCAGGGTGATACCGATACCGAGGAAGGCCCAGGCGACGATGGTCCATGGCCGTGACCAGCGCGCCCAGGCGGCGTCGAGACGCCCGCCGAGCAAGGCGGCGATGGCGAACGCGAAGGCCACAGAAAAGCCCACATAGCCCATGTAGAGCATCGGCGGGTGCACGATCAGGCCGATATCCTGCAGCAACGGGTTGAGGTCGTGACCGTCCACCGGGATCTGCGGCAGGATGCGGGTGAACGGGTTGGAGGTCATGATCAAAAACAGCAGGAAGCCGATGCTGATCATGCCCATCACCGCCAGCACCCGCGCCAGCATCACTTGCGGCAATTGGCGCGAGAACACCGATACAGCGAAGGTCCAGCCGCCGAGGATCAAGGCCCACAACAGCAATGAACCTTCGTGGGCGCCCCACACGGCGCTGAACTTGTAGTACCAGGGCAAAGCGCTGTTGGAATTGTTGGCGACGTAGGCGACGGAAAAATCGTCGGTCATGAAGGCGTAGGTCAGGCAACCAAAGGCGAACAGCAAGAAGGCAAACTGGCCCCAGGCGGCAGGCTGCGCCAGGCTCATCCACAGGCGGTCGCCGCGCCAGGCACCGAGCAAGGGCACCACGGCCTGGACCACGGCAAAGCACAGCGCGAGGATCATCGCCAACTGGCCCAGCTCCGGAATAAACAGTGCGGACGTCATGGCTCAGCCCTCCTTGACTGGGGTGGCGGGCGCGGTTTGGCCGCTGTCTTTCAAGGCTTTGGTGACCTCGGGCGGCATGTATTTTTCATCGTGCTTGGCCAGCACTTCGTCAGCCACCACCACGCCGTCGGCGTTGAGCTTGCCCAGGGCGACAATGCCCTGGCCTTCACGGAACAGGTCCGGGAGGATGCCGCGATAGGTGATGGTCACGGCCTTGTTGAAATCGGTGACCACGAAGGTCACGTCCAACGAATCGCCGGAACGCTTCAACGAGCCCTGCTCCACCATGCCGCCAGCGCGGATGCGCGTATCGACCGGTGCCTCGCCATTGGCGATCTGGGTGGGCGTGTAGAACAGGTTGATGTTCTGCTGCAGGGCGCTCAGGGCCAGGGTCACGGCAATGCCGACGCCGGCCAGGATGGCAAGGATGATCAACAGACGCTTTCTACGCAGCGGATTCACTTTTCGGTCTCCCGGCGCAGACGTCGCGCCTCTTGTTGCAGGTAACGCTTGCGGGCCAGGATCGGCGCGGCGACGTTGAGGGCCAGCACCGCCAGGCAGATGCCATAGGCCGTCCAGACATACAGGCCGTGGTGGCCCATGGCGAGAAAATCACTGAAAGAAGCAAAACTCATCCACGTGCTCCCAGGCAGCTTTGCACTTCGGCCTTTACCCAACTGGTACGGGCTTCACGCTTGAGCACTTCAAGGCGCATGCGCAGCAGCAGTACGGCGCCGAAGAAACAGTAGAAACCCAGCACCATCAGCAGCAACGGCGCCCACATTTCCACGGGCATCGCCGGTTTCTCGGTGAGGGTGAAGGTGGCGCCCTGGTGCAGGGTGTTCCACCACTCCACCGAGTACTTGATGATCGGGATGTTGATCACGCCGACAATCGCCAGCACCGCGCAGGCCTTGGCGGCGCTGTCACGGTTGCTGATGGCGTTGCCCAGGGCAATCAGGCCGAAATACAGGAACAGCAGGATCAGCATCGAGGTCAGGCGCGCATCCCACACCCACCATGAGCCCCAGGTCGGCTTGCCCCAGATCGCACCGGTCACCAGCGCCACGGCGGTCATCCACGCACCGATGGGCGCGGCGCATTGCAGGGCTACATCGGCCAGCTTCATCTTCCATACCAGGCCGACGATGCCGCACACCGCCAGCATCACGTAGCAGGACTGGGCCAGCATCGCGGCAGGCACGTGGATATAGATGATGCGAAAGCTGTTGCCTTGCTGATAGTCCGGCGGCGCAAAGGCCAGGCCCCAGACCAGGCCGATGCCGATCAGCAGGATGGCGGCGATACTCAACCACGGCAGCAGCTTGCCGCTGATGCCATAAAACCATTTGGGCGAGCCGAGCTTGTGAAACCAGGTCCAGTTCATTGCTGTTTCCATCACGGTGCTTTTCGTCGTGGCGAAAAGCTCAGGGTCTTTACTGACTCAGCGTTATTGACGCCGGGTCAGACCTCATTATTCACCGACGCTGATTTTCAGGCCGGCGGCTATAGCAAAGGGTGTCAGGGTTACCGCCAGGGCGGTCAGGCTACCCAGCCACAAGAGGTAACCGGTCGCCGGCATCCCCATAAGCGCGGCTTGCAAAGCGCCGCTGCCCAGGATCAACACCGGGATATACAAAGGCAGAATCAACAGGGCCAGTAACAGGCCGCCCCGTTTCAAGCCGACGGTCAACGCTGCGCCCACCGCCCCCAACAGGCTGAGCACCGGCGTGCCGAGTAACAAGGACAGGAGCAACACCGGCAGGCATTCAACGGGCAACCCGAGCATCATGGCAAGCAGTGGCGAGAGCAAGACTAGCGCCAAGCCGGAAAAAACCCAGTGTGCCAGCACCTTGGCCAGTACCAGAAGTGGCAAAGGGTGCGACGAAAGGACCCACTGTTCCAGGGAACCGTCTTCGAAATCACTGCGAAACAGCCCGTCCAGCGAGAGCAAAACCGATAAAAGTGCGGCGACCCACACCAGTCCTGGGGACAAGGTTTGCAACAGTTTAGTCTCCGGGCCAACCGCCAGCGGGAACAGCGCGATCACGATGGCAAAGAACACCAGCGGGTTGGCCAGTTCGGCGGGGCGACGGCACAACAGCCGGGCTTCGCGGGCGACCAACAGGGCGAACACACTCATAGCGACCACCGCCCAAGGTCCAGCTCACGGTAGCCAGCGGGCATACGCGCCAAGGTGTGGTGGGTGGTGAGCACCACCAGGCCACCTTGCTCGCAGTGCTGGGCCAGATGTGCTTCGAGTTGAGCCACGCCTTGTTTGTCGAGGGCCGTGAAAGGTTCGTCGAGAATCCACAACGGCGGGCCGGGCAAGTACAAGCGGGCCAGGGCCACGCGGCGCTGCTGGCCGGCGGACAGGGTGTGGCAGGGGACGTCCTCAAAGCCCTTGAGGCCCACCGCGGCCAGGGCCTGCCAGATGGCGTCACGGGAAGCAGGATGATGCAGGGCGCTGAGCCAACTGAGGTTTTCTTCAGCGGTGAGTACGTCCTTGATGCCAGCGGCGTGGCCGATCCAGACCAGGTTGCGCGCAAGCTCGCTACGCTGCTCGTGCAACGGTTTGCCGTTGAGCCGCACCACGCCGGCCGTCGGCTGCATCAACCCGGCCAGCAGGCGCAGCAGGCTGGTCTTGCCGCTGCCATTGGGGCCACTGATTTGCACCATGTCGCCCCCCGAAAGCCGCAGGTCGAGTTGCTCGAACAGCAGGCGCAGGTCGCGTTCACAGGCAAGCGCTACGGCTTCAAGAAGAGGGCTGGTCAAGAGATCGCGGGCCTTTACGGTTCAAGTCGGCGGTGCAGCGGCCGTTATAGTGAGATGCACAATAACGACTTTGGCGACCGATTTTAGAGAGCTGGATCAAATAGTTGTGAGGTTTTTACCGCTCTCTTTGCAGACGGACGGCATTATACATGCGATGTCCTACTCTAAAGAGGGCAATTTCCCCAGAGACGATGCGCACGATGACCGGCGAGATCAACCTTCCTCCACTGCCGCCAACCTCCGCACCCGGGCCCACTCCGCTGCCTGGGGCCGGCGCGTTGCTCAAACTGCTGGAGCCGCAGGCCGGGTTGATCGACCCGGGGAAAACCGTGAACGCCGAGGTCATCGCGCTTAAACAAGGCGGCGAGGCCTTTCAGTTATTGCTCAAACTGACCCTCGCCGGCGGTCGCCAGACGCTGGTGCAAGCCAGCAGCGCCCAGCCCTTGCCCCTGGGCAGCAATGTGGCGGTTAGCCAGACGCCTGCGGGCAACCTGGCCATTACCTTGCAGCAAGCCATGAGTGCCAACGTGGCCGCCCTCACCCGCCTCGACACTAACCAAATACCGGTGGGTACGTTATTGCAGGCCAAGGTGCTGACCACGCAGATGCTGCCCCAGGGCACGGCGCAACCGGCGATCTATCGCTCGCTGGTGAGTGTGCTCAATAACGCCCTGGCCGGTGCCACCCTCACCCTGGAAAGCCCTCAACCGCTGAGGGTGGGCAGCTTGCTCAGCGCCGTGGTGCAGAACGCGCAGACCCTGAACTTCGTACCGCTAAGCGGCCTGAAGGACCAACTGGCCGTGACGCAGCAACTTGCCACTCAGCAAAGTCGCCAAGGCTCGCTGGATGCGGTGTTCACCGCCTTGCAAAACCTGCCCCGTGGCGACAGCACATCGGCCGAGCTGCGGGCCGCCGCCGAGCGCTTGCTGGCGGCGTTGCCCGATCTGGCACAGGTCAGCAATCCCAAGATACTGGCCCAGGTGGTGCAGAACAGCGGCGCCTTTCTGGAAGCCAAATTGCTTGCCGGGCAGAACCCGCAAATCCCACCGCTGGACATGAAAGGCGCGCTGTTACGCCTGGTCGCAGACCTTTTGCCCGCCTTGCCTGCCAGTACCAACCTGAATGCGATCCTCGCCGCCAATACCCTGGCCCAGGTGTTGCCGCACTTCGTGCGCAGCCCGTTGAACACCCTCGGCCAGGTCGGCGCCCGGCAGATACCCGCCGGCTTCCCGCTGCCCGAGCGGCTCATGGCAAAACTGGAAGGTGAAGGCGACTTGGAAAGCCTGCTACGCCTGGCCGCCGGGGCGATCTCGCGCTTGCAGAGCCATCAACTGTCGAGCCTGGAACAGACCGGCATCACCGCCGATGGCCGCCTGCAAACGACCTGGCAGTTGGAGATCCCCATGCGCACCCTGCAAGACATTGTGCCGTTGCAGGTCAAGTTCCAACGCGAGGAGCCCGCGCCAGACAAGGACCAGCCCGAGCGCAAGGATAAAAAAGACCCGAAACAGATGCTCTGGCGCGTAGAACTGGCCTTCGACATGGAGCCGCTGGGGCCACTGCAGGTTCAGGCGCAGTTGTCTCAAGGCAAACTGTCCAGCCAGCTGTGGGCCAGCCGCCCATTCACCGCCAGCCTGATCGAAAGCCATTTGGGCAGCCTGCGCGAGCGCCTGGTGTCATCCGGGCTTAACGTCGGCGACCTGGATTGCCATCTGGGCACCCCGCCCCGTGGGCCAAAAACCGGACTGGAGCAACGCTGGGTGGATGAAACCGCATGAAAAACGCCGCCCCACCCCGCCAGGCCATCGCCCTCAAGTACGACGGCCAACAGGCCCCCACCCTGACGGCCAAAGGCGACGACGCCCTGGCCGAAGCCATCCTCAAATTGGCACGGGAGAATGAAGTACCGATCTATGAAAACGCCGAGTTGGTGAAGCTGCTGGCGCGCATGGAACTGGGGGACAGCATTCCGGAAGAGTTGTACCGCACGATTGCCGAGATCATTGCGTTTGCCTGGACGTTGAAGGGCAAGTTCCCGGCCGGCTACGACCCGGAAGCAGGGCCAGTAGAGCGGGATGTCACTGAGCAGGGTGACGATTACTGATTGCTCATGAGCTCCCCACACATCCAACTGTGGGAGCTGGCTTGCCTGCTCCCACATTTTTGATCTGTGTTCAGTTCAGGACTTCGCTCAAAGGAATGAAGTTGACCCGGTCGCCGATGGCCAGCGTGGTGCCTTCCACTACCTCCACAAAGCCTTCAGCCCACGCCGCACTGCGCAGCACCCCGGAGCTTTGGTTGCGGTAGATGATCGCCTTGCCCTGTTCGATCCGCCCGCGCAGGTACTCGCGGCGGTTGCCGGGCTTGGGCCAGACGAACCCTGCCGGCACTTCGAAGCGCAGCGGCTGCACCTGCAGCACACCTTGACGGCGCAGCAGATACGGGCGCGCCAACAGCGCAAAGGTCACCAGGGTCGAGGCCGGGTTTCCCGGCAGGCCGATCACCGGCACGCCACGAAAATGCCCGAAGGTCAGCGGCTTGCCCGGTTTGATCGCCAGTTTCCACAGCGCCAGCTCACCCTCTTCCCGCAAGGCAATGCCAAGGAAGTCCGCTTCGCCCACCGACACACCGCCGGTCGAGAGGATCAGGTCAACGCTGCCCAGCCCCGCCAGGCGCGCGCGGGTCTGTTCCAGATCATCCGGTAGAATCCCGGCATCAATCACTTCGCAGCCCATGCGCCCAAGCCAACTGCACAGCACGCGGCGGTTGCTGTTGTAGATCTGCCCAGGGCCGAGCGGCAACCCTGGCTCGATCAGTTCATCGCCGGTCGACAACACGGCCACGCGCACGCGCCGCACCACCTCGAGACGATCACGTCCAAGAGACGCGGCCAAACCGAGTTCGATAGGGCCCAGGCGGGTACCGGCACTGAGTACGGTCTCGCCGACCGTGGTCTCTTGGCCCTGAGGCCGGATGTTGTCGCCCATCTGCAATGGCTCGGTGAAACTCACGCGCTGGTCGGCATGCACCACGGCGTTTTCCTGCATTTGCACGCAGTCAGCGCCTTGGGGCACCGGCGCGCCGGTAAAGATGCGTGCGCAGGTGCCGGCCGCCAAGGGTTCAGGGGCAGTGCCGGCGAAAATCCGCTGGCTCACCACCAAGGGTTCGCCGGTCCAGTCCGCCAGGCGCACGGCGTAGCCGTCCATGGCACTGTTGGGCCACGGTGGCAGGTCGAGTGTGGAGATCAGATCCTGGGCCAATACCCGGCCATCACACTCAGCCAGGGACAGTACTTCCTCCTCGCGGATCGGCGCGGCGGCGGCCATGTCGAGCAAACGTTGCAGGGCTGCCTCCACCGGCATCAGGGCGCCGGTCTTGCCGGGCTTATCCACGGGATTCACAAGGTTCTGCCTGCTTCAGATGCGGGACGAAATTGCACGGGCGGTGACGGTTATCCAACTGCTCGGCGAGGATGCCGTCCCAACCGGTGCGCACGGCATTGGTGGAGCCTGGCAGGCAGCACACCAGGGTGCCGTTGGCCAACCCCGCCAAGGCGCGCGATTGTACGGTGGAGGTGCCGATATCGGCCACGGATATCTGGCGGAACAGCTCGCCAAAACCATCGACCTGCTTGTCGAGCAGGCAGCTCACTGCTTCAGGGGTACTGTCGCGACCGGTGAAGCCGGTGCCGCCGGTAATCAGCACCACCTGCACCACGTCTTCAGCGATCCAGTGGGCCACCTGGGCGCGAATCTTGTAGAGGTCGTCCTTGAGCAGCACGCGCTCGGCCAGGCGGTGGCCGGCGGCGGTGAGGCGGTCGACGAAGACCTGGCCGGAGGTGTCAGTCTCCAGGGTGCGGGTGTCGCTGACGGTCAATACAGCAATATTCAGGGGTACAAAGGGCGCATCGGCCTTGGCTTTCATGGCACGGTCCGGTTGTCGAAGGAACAGCCCGGTGTTATATCACAGGCCCCTGTTTCCCTGCCGCAGCGCAACCACCATGACGTTTGAATTTTCCTCACTGCCGTGTTCGATCCTATTGCTCGCCGGTGGTCGCGGCCAACGCATGGGCGGCCAGGACAAAGGGCTGCTGGAATGGCAAGGCCAGCCCTTGATCGCCCACCTGCACCAGTTGGCCCGGCCGCTCACCGATGACCTGATCATCTCGTGCAACCGCAACCATGAACGCTACGCGCCCTATGCCGACCAGCAGGTGAGTGACGACAACCCGGACTTCCCCGGCCCGCTGGCCGGTATCCGTGCGGGACTCTTCGCCGCACGCCATGCGCATCTGCTGATATTGCCTTGCGATGTGCCGCAGGTCGATGCGCGACTGCTGGCCGACCTGCGTGCGACCGCACGACGCAACCCGCAGATACCGGTGATGGTGCGCCAGGGTGAATGCTGGGAACCCTTGCTGTGCATCATTCCCACAAGCCTGAAAAACCAGGTGGAAGAGGCATGGCAAGCGGGTGAGCGCAGCCCGCGCAAGCTCTGGCTGCAACTGGGCGCGGTGGCCGTGGAATGCCCGGCCGATGACCCACGCCTGGCCAATCTTAATACGCCCGAGCTGTTGCACCCCGGGGCTGGCATGTCAGAATGAACCCTGCACAAGGAACTTTGCCGGCGTCCCGTACGTCACAAGGTCAGCAATTTAAAAGTATTCTCTCGGAGACAAACTCATGACTCAACGGACCATCGCCGCTCTCATGCTTGCACTGGGCCTCGCCACCCTCGCCGGTTGCGCCTCGCCAACAGTGATCACCCTGAATGACGGTCGCGAAATCCAGGCCGTCGACACCCCGAAATACGATGAAGATTCGGGCTTCTACGAATTCGAACAACTGGACGGCAAGCACACCCGTATCAACAAAGATCAGGTTCGCACCGTTAAAGACCTGTAAGCTTCAGCGCTTGCACACAAGGCCCGCCTAGCGCGGGCCTTGTTGTTCCTGGGGTTTACCAGTCCAGGGTGATCTGGCTGCGGAAGCTGCGTTGTTCACCGCTCACCGGGTCGATAAAGCGCACGCCCTGGGCCAGCAGCTTAAGTGGCTTGGCGTAATCGTCCTCGGCATCCTTGATTACTTCGGGGTAAAACGGGTCATTACAGATGCTTGCCCCCAGTGCCGTCATATGCACGCGCAGCTGGTGCTTCTTACCGGTCACCGGGAACAGGCCGTAGCGCCATAGATCAGCGTTTTTCTCGCGCACCTCTACCGCCGTCTCGGTGTTGCTGGCCCCCGGCCCTTCCTGCATGCGAAAGAAAGGCTCGCCATCCACCAAACGGCTTTTGTGCACCAACGGGAAGCTGAGGTGCGGCAAGGCCGGTGCGATGGCTTCGTAGAATTTGTCGATACGCCGTGTGGGAAACAATTGCTGATAGGCCGAACGGCTGTGCGGGTTGGCGGAGAACAGCACCAACCCCGCCGTATGCCGGTCGATGCGGTGCAGAGGCACCAGGGCGGGATTGTCCAGGCGCCGGATCAAGCGTCGCAACAAGGTGTGCTCGACGTACTCGCCAGCGGGTGTCACTGGCAGGAAATGCGGTTTGTCCGCCACCACCAGGTGTTCATCGGCGTACAGGATGTTTTCCTGCACCGGAATCACTTTCTCGTTGAGCACTTCGCGAAAGTAATAGATGCACAGGCCTTCCTTGTAGCCCAGGCCCAGGCTGATCGGGTTGCCATTGACATCCAGCACCCGGCCGCGGGCAATGCGGTCCAGCCACTGTTCGCGGCCAATGGCCGGGAAGTGTGCGCACAGGCAATCGAGCACTGTCACCCAGGAGCCCGGCGGCAAGTACAGGGTGCTGGCTTGGTGCTGGGAGGGGGAAAAAACCAAAGTGGACATGCCGACGCTCAAAGCCTGGAAAACAGGCGGGCATTATCGCCCATGGCGCGCGATTGCCTAGGGCCTATCTCAGGCCTTGGCCAGTTGAGCCCGCAGCACCGGCGAGGCGCTCGCCGCCTCGGTGAATTCCTTGAGCCAGCGCAGCACGTCCACCGCTTCCCAACGGCCTGGGTCATACAGCGCGTAGAGCAAGCCCTGATAACCCACCACATCCAGCTGCTTGTGATAACCGGCGCGCTGGAACAGCGCCTCGATTTCCGCGAAGCAGGTGTTGAAATGCACTTTGTTAAACGGCGTCTTGCCTTCCGTGACCAAGCCATCGAGGCGCAGTTCGTTCACCGCGTCACGCACCACATCGGCGGACATGCGATTGACGCTGCTTTTAAGTTGTTCAACATTCACCACGGGCGTTCCCTCTATTCAATCGCTGTACGAATATACAGTAACTGAATATTTGAAAAGCCGCCATCGCATAAATCTCAGCGCAGGAAGGCAACCACCTGCTCGGTGTCGAACGGCCAGTCCAGTTCCGCCCCGGTGTCCGTGCGGCGAAGCACCGGAATCCGCAGGCCGTAGACGTCTGTCAGGTCCTGCGGATCGGTGATATCCACCAACTCCACCAACAGCCCGTGTTCGACGAGCGGCATGACTTCGGCTTCGGCGATCTCACACAAATGGCAACCCAGGGTGCCGAACAGCTGGCATTCAGGAAGCATGATGAAAGGACTCGGTCACAAAACGAATCTCCATTCTAAGCCCAACAAGCCCCTTGTAGGAGCGAGCTTGCTCGCTCCTACGGTGCAAAAAGCCTGACCCAGATCACCATGGCCTATAACTGATTCAGCGATTCTCGCGGCTTTTTGCCGCTCACCCTGCAACGGAGATGCCTGTGTTCGCCAACCTGCTGATTATTCTGGCTTCATCCCTGGTGGTGATTGCGTTGTTTCGCCGGCTGCAGTTGCCTCCCGTGCTGGGCTACCTGTGCGTGGGCCTGGCAGTGGGGCCCACCGCGCTGGACTGGGTCAATGACAACGAAGACCTGCCGGACCTGGCCGAGATGGGCGTGGTGTTCCTGCTGTTTTCCCTGGGGCTTGAGTTTTCCCTGTCGAAAATGTTGGCGCTGCGCAGCGTGGTATTTGGCCTGGGCAGCCTGCAGGTGCTGGGGTGCGGGGCATTGCTGGGCGTTTTGTTGATGAGCTTAGGCCTCGCGCCTGGCATCGCGTTATTGCTGGGCGCAGGGCTGGCGTTATCGTCCACGGCCATTGTCAGCAAGGAATTGGCCAGCCTCGGGGAAATCTTCAGCAGTCATGGCCAGAATGCGATAGGCGTGTTGCTGTTCCAGGATGTCGTGGCGGTGTTGCTGCTGACACTGGTGCCGGTGTTTGCCGGCAGCAGCGACCACGCCTGGTACTGGGCGCTGCCGTTGACGCTGGCTAAGACCGTGGTGCTGTTCGTGGGCCTGTTGTTCGCCAGCCGCTGGTTGCTGCCGCGCCTGTTCCGTGAAGTCGCCGCGTCTCATTCGGCGGAGCTGTTTGTGCTGCTGGCGCTGGTGATTGTCTTGCTCACCGCCTGGCTCACCCACCTGCTGGGCCTGTCCCCTGCCCTCGGCGCGTTCCTGGCCGGCATGCTGCTGGGCGAGAGCCATTACCGACACCAGATCGAAGCCGATATCCGCCCGTTTCGCGACATCCTGCTGGGGCTGTTTTTTGTCAGCATCGGCATGCTCATCGATCTGCAGTTGTTCGTCAGCCACAGCCTGTTGATCCTCGGCCTGACGCTCACGTTGATGCTGGTCAAAGGCATGGTCGTCGCGGCGCTGGTCAAGTGGCGTGACAGCGACACCGAAACGGCCTGGCGCAGCGGCCTGGCACTGGCCCAGGGCGGCGAATTCTGTTTTGCGCTGATGGCGCAAATGCAGCAGAGCCGGTTGATTCCCGATGAGTTCAACGGCCTGCTACTGGCTGCCACCTTCTGCTCAATGCTGCTGACACCACTGCTGTTACGTGCGGCACCGGCCATCGCCCTGCGCCTGCATCGCAAGCCCAACCAGCAAGTGCAACTGGAACACATCACCGCGCTCAACGCCCAACTGCATAGGCACGTGGTGATTTGCGGGTATGGCCGGGTAGGCCAGTCCATCGGGCGCTTTATGCGCCGCGAACAACAGGCGTTTATCGCCCTGGATGATGACCCCGAACGGGTGCAGGAAGCCGCCACCGAGGACAGCAGCGTGCATTACGGCGACTGCCGCCGTGGCGCTTTGCTCAGCGCCGTCGGCCTGGAACGGTCGCGGTTGGTGGTGATCGCGGTGGACAACAGCGATGTCGCGCTGGTGGTGCTCAAGGAGGCACGGCAGATCAACCCTGACGTGCCGATTTTGGTGCGCACCCGCGATGACAGCCAGTTGGCTGAGCTCAAGGCCGCGGGCGCCAGCGAAGTGGTGCCCGAGCTGTTGGAGTCGAGCCTGATGCTCGCCTCCCATGCCCTGATCCTGCTGGGTCTGCCGGACCAACAGGTGCAGGCGCGAGTGAACGAAGTACGGCGCAACCACTATCGCCTGCTGCACGGTTTCTACCCACCGGAACACACTGACGAAGACGCGCCGATCAGTCCTGACTGACCGCGCCGATTTTGTGAATCGACAGGTCTGCGCCGTAATACTCCTGCTCCTGGCTCAAGCGCAGCCCTTGCACACGCTTGATCACACCGTACACCAGCAAGCCGCCGCCAAACGCCACGGCCACGCCCAACCCGGTGCCGATCAACTGGCTGATCAGGCTCACGCCGCCCAGCCCACCGAGGGCGGCCTGCCCGAAAATACCGCAGGCAATGCCGCCCCACACACCGCACAAGCCATGCAATGGCCACACGCCCAGCACGTCATCGATCTTCCAGCGCGACTGGGCAGCGATAAAACACCATACGAACAAGCCACCAGCCACCACGCCCGTGACCAGCGCGCCCACCGGGTGCATCAGGTCGGAACCGGCGCAGATTGCCACCAACCCGGCCAAAGGACCGTTGTGCAGAAACCCAGGATCGTTACGGCCAATTACCAGGGCAGCCACGGTGCCACCGACCATGGCCATCAGCGAATTGACGGCCACCAGGCCACTGACGCCATTGAGGGTTTGGGCGCTCATCACGTTAAAGCCGAACCAGCCCACGATCAAAATCCACGAGCCCAGCGCCAGGAAAGGAATGCTCGACGGCGCAAACGCCACCAGACGCCCTTCACGATAACGCCCATTGCGCGGGCCCAGCAGCAACACCGCCGCCAGCGCCAGCCAGCCGCCCATGGCGTGAACCACCACGGAACCGGCAAAGTCGTGGAAGCTGGCACCAAAGGTTGCGAGCAGCCAGGCTTGCAGGCCAAGGTTGCCGTTCCACACCAGACCTTCGAAGAACGGGTAGATAAACGCCACGATCAACGCGGTGGCACACAGCTGCGGCGCAAACTTGGCACGCTCGGCAATCCCACCGGAAATGATCGCCGGAATCGCCGCGGCAAACGTCAGCAGGAAGAAAAACTTCACCAGGCCGTAGCCATGATCGGCGCTGATCACGGCGGCCGGTTGCAGGAAGCTCACACCGTAGGAGATCCAATAGCCTATAAAGAAATAGGCCAGCGTTGAAATCGCAAAATCACTGAGGATTTTCGACAAGGCGTTGACCTGGTTTTTCTGGCGCACCGTGCCAACCTCAAGGAAGGCAAAGCCGGCGTGCATGGCCAGCACCATGACCGCGCCAATCAGAATGAACAAGGTGTTGGAACTGTGGACGAGGGTGTCCACCGCGCTTTGCAAGTTTTCCATGGAGGTTGGCAGGCCTGCATCAAGGCAAAAAGCACCAAAGCGGTTCAAGCCAGGGTTTCGCGCACTAAATTGGCACCGCCGGCCTCGCCCTTCTTCAGAGGGCGTGAACCGCTTTAGCGCAGCGATCAACACAACAGGCCGTTGCCGACAGGGTTTTTCCGCGAAGTTAAGTGATTTAGGGTAAGGTTTTTCAAGGTTTTCACCTCGACCGCCCGGATTCAGCGCAGGCTCCAGGGCCTGCGCACCAAGGCAAAGCAAAAGCTGTACCACACAATTGCAGTGAACCTTCAGCGAACGCCGCGACTCGAAACCACACGTACAGATCAGCTACCCACGGAGATAACCATGGCCGGTAAAACAGCAAAGACTGCTCAAGAGATACTGATGGAGGATTTTCAAACCCTGGTCAGCGATACCGAAAAGCTGCTGGACGACACTGCCGTGCTGGCCGGTGACCAGGCTGACGAGCTGCGCACCAAGATCCATGAGAGCCTGCTCAAGGCCCGCCAGACCCTGCAACTGACCGAAGACTCATTGCGCGAGCGCGGCCAGGCGGCGATCACTGCCACTGAAGACTACGTGCAAGCCAACCCATGGCAGTCAGTCGGCATTGCTGCCGGCGTAGGTTTTTTGATCGGTCTATTGGCTACAAGGCGCTAACCATGTCTATCGGCGAATCCAGCTCATCCACGAGCGCACATTCCTCAGCAAGCGGTTCAACTTCCCGACGCCTGGGCGCAGCTGTGCTGGGCTTGCTGCACAGTCATGTCGAGTTGTTCGGCATTGAATTACAAGAGCAAAAGGCTCGTACCGTCAGCCTGTTGCTGTTTGCCGGCCTGGCATTGGTGTTTGCCCTGCTGTTGCTGGTGGGCTTGTCGACGCTGGTGATGATCCTGGTGTGGGACACGGGCTATCGCCTGACCGGCATCATCTGCCTCTGCGTGTTCTATAGCCTGGCCGCTGCGTTCTGCGGCGTGCGCTTGAAGGCGGCGGTATTCGATGAGTCCACGCCCTTCCATGCCACGCTCGAAGAACTGGCCAATGACCGGGAGCGCCTGCTGCCATGAGCATGACTGAGATCCCGCAAAATACGTCACGCCGGGAAATGCGCAAAGCCTTGATCCGCCTGCGCATGGAAATGCACCGCCAGGAAATCCGGCATGAGTCCCAACAACTCATGGCGCCCCTGCACAAAATGCGCAATATGCGCCACAACTGGCAGGACAGCCTGGGCATCAAGCACGCGCCGTTGTGGGGCGTGGCGGCGGTCACGCTGATGGGCTTCTTTACCGGCAAGGGCGCCAAGGGCGGCAGTATCAGCAGCATCACGCGCCTGGTGCGGCTGGGTGCCGGGTTGATCCCACTGATCAAGTTGGCCATGCAAGGCGCTTCGCGCAAAAGCTGACCTTCGAAAGCCAATGACCGCAACGACCAGACAACTGCTGGTCATTGCGGTTTTTTGCGCTGCCTGTTAATTGATACTGACGCGGCCGACCGCTGGATTCGCTTGCCCCATAAAGGCCGAACCGGGAAGCTGGCGCTGTCATTCACCCTACGGAGAGCCTCTGCCTTGGATTGGCCCACCCTGTTGACCCGCGAACGTCTTGGAAAACCCCTGCACAGCCCTGAAGAACTGGGCCGCAGTCCCTTTCACAAAGATCACGACCGCATTATTTTCTCTGGCGCGTTCCGGCGCCTGGGGCGCAAGACCCAAGTACACCCGGTGACGAGCAACGACCATATCCACACACGCTTGACCCACTCGCTGGAAGTCAGCTGCGTGGGGCGCTCCCTGGGCATGCGCGTAGGCGAAACCCTGCGCGGCGCCCTGCCCGACTGGTGCGACCCGAGCGACCTGGGCATGGTGGTGCAATCGGCCTGCCTGGCCCATGACATCGGCAACCCACCGTTCGGGCACTCTGGCGAAGACGCCATTCGCCACTGGTTCCAACAGGCCGCCGGGCGCGGCTGGCTGGATGACATGAGCAGCGCCGAACGCAATGACTTCCTTAACTTCGAAGGCAATGCCCAGGGTTTTCGGGTGCTCACCCAACTTGAATACCATCAGTTCGACGGCGGTACGCGGCTGACCTACGCCACCTTGGGCACTTACCTTAAATACCCCTGGACCGCCCGCCACGCCGACTCGCTGGGCTACAAGAAACACAAGTTTGGCTGTTACCAGAGCGAGCTGCCGATTCTTGAGCAAATCGCCCACAAGCTGGGGTTGCCTCAGTTGGAGGAACAACGTTGGGCGCGTCACCCGCTCGTGTATCTGATGGAGGCCGCCGACGACATCTGCTATGCGTTGATCGACCTGGAAGACGGCCTGGAAATGGAGTTGCTGGAGTACGCCGAAGTCGAGTCATTGCTGCTGGACCTGGTCGGCGATGATCTGCCACAAACCTATCGCCAACTGGGGCCAATGGACTCGCGCCGCCGCAAGCTGGCGATCCTGCGCGGCAAAGCCATCGAGCACCTGACCAACGCAGCGGCGCAGGCGTTCGTCGAACAACAGGACGCCCTGTTGGCCGGCACGCTGCCGGGGGATCTGGTGGAGCACATGCACGGCCCGGCAAAGCGCTGCGTGCTGGATGCCAAGGACATGGCGCGCAAGAAAATCTTCCAGGACAAGCGCAAGACGTTGCATGAAATCGGGGCCTACACCACCCTGGAAATCCTGCTGAACGCCTTCTGCGGCGCGGCCCTTGAACAACATGGCGGGCGCACCCCGTCGTTCAAGAACCGGCGCATTCTCGACCTGCTAGGCAATAGCGCGCCAGACCCCGCCTGGTCACTGCACGCCTCGTTCCTGCGGATGATCGACTTCATCGCCGGTATGACCGACAGCTACGCCACCGAAATGGCACGAGAAATGACCGGGCGCTCCGGCCCCCAATAACGACTTCATCAGGCAACCTGTTCCCTGAAGCGAATTGCCCTACGACGGGAACAGAGCGGCCTGATCGAATTCGTACAGACACTCGAAGAATAATCACGCGCGCTCCCAACGGACCAGCCGAGTCATTCCTACTGCCCCCATCGACGCTTGCCTTACTGTGTGCTCTTTATGCCCAGCTATTCTCTCCGTATTCTTTTGGTGGAGGATCACCCCTTTCAACTCCTGGCCACCCAATGCCTGCTCAGAAGTTTCGGCTTCGACCAACTGACCGCGGTGGAAAATGCCGAGCAGGCCATACGCGCGATGAGCCAGTCCGAACACCCTTTCGACCTGATGTTATGCGACCAATGCCTGCCAGACCTGCCTGGGCTTGAACTGGTGGAAATCGCCAGCCGCCGACGCTTCATCAGCAGTGCCATCCTGTTGAGCGGCTTACCTACGCCAGAACTGGTCAACCTGACGACACAAGCCGCGCAACGAAATCTCCCCCTCCTTGGCTATTTGCCAAAACCTTTGAACAAAGATGATCTTGAAATATTAATCGGCTTAACTTTCGCCCCCCTCATGTAGGATTTTAAACATTCCTTTCAACGAAAATAGATACGAGGCCCGCCGTAAATTCCCCAGCCTTGCGTCTTGTCATGATCGACCTCGAAACGCTCACATGCCTTGTCACGATTACCTAACAACTTGTAGGTCTATACCTTTTTAAATGTAGGAACTTTCCTGTTCTGCATCTACTCCTTGCGAGCTTCATACTGCGGACTCACCTTCTGAGCTAATGTGCCCGCTTTATCTGCACCTGCATGGAATGTGACTATGAACTCAGTTTTTATTATCGACGACCATCCCGTTATCCGGCTTGCCATTCGAATGTTGCTGGAACATGAAGGTTACAAAGTCGTCGGCGAAACAGATAACGGGTGCGATGCCATACAGATGGTGCGTGAATGCCTTCCAGACTTGGTGATTCTCGACATCAGCATCCCGAAACTTGATGGCCTTGAGGTGCTCTGCCGGTTCAACGCCATGAACACCTCGATGAAAACCCTGGTCCTCACGGCTCAATGTCCGACGTTGTTTGCCACGCGGTGCATGCGCTCGGGGGCAGAGGGCTATGTGTGCAAGGAGGGTGACCTGAGCGAGTTGCTGAGCGCCATCCGCGCGGTGCTATCCGGCTACAACTACTTCCCCAGCCAGGCCTTGAATGGCCCCGGAACGGAAGGCATGGATGCTCAGGAGCTGGAACTGTTCAAGACCGTCAACGACCGGGAGCTGATGGTGCTGCAACTGTTTGCACAAGGTCGCACTAACAAGGAAATCGCCAAAGGTATGTTCCTGAGTAACAAGACCGTCAGTACTTATAAGAAAAGATTAATGCAAAAACTCCAAGCCAAATCCTTGGTCGACCTCATCGAGTTGGCAAAACGAAACGCGCTAGTGTGAGAAAGCGGATGCCCAGGCGTATAAAGGACTATCTGATTATATTAAGTGCCGGTTTGTACTTCAGCACAACTGTGCTGGCAGAGCACCAAACCAGCCCGGAACGCTTCACCCTCTTGAGTCGTGCGGGAGCTGTACAACTGGACACTCATTTTGACAAGGCCCAGCGCCAGTGGCTGCATAACAAACGTGAACTAACGCTGGGTACATCCAGTCCTGACTACCCACCCTTTGACCTCACGTCCAGCGGACATGATTATGAAGGCCTTACCGCCGATTACGCGGGATTGCTGGCCAAGGCACTCTCCCTGCCCATCACTGTGATGCGCTACCCGTCCCGGGCGGCTGCCATTCGCGCCCTGGAAGCCGGGGAAATCGACTTGTTGGGCTCCTCCAACGGCTTTGAGGCTGCAACGCCGAATCTGATCCTCTCCGAACCCTATGCGGTAGACCAGCCAGTCCTGGTCACACGCGAGGGAGAAACCCGCAGCCTCAGTGAAGGCCTCGACGGGCTGCGCCTGAGCCTTGTCTATCACTACCTGCCGCTTAATGAGGTGGAAAAGCTGTACCCCAAGGCGATCATCCGCGCCTACCCCTCTTATCAGAATGCCTTGAATGCAGTGGCCTTCGACCAGGCGGATGTGTTTCTCGGTGACACCATTTCCACCCATTACATGATCAACAAGGGCTACCTCAAAAACATTCGCATGGCCAACTTCGGCAAGCATGAAGCTTATGGCTTCAGCTTTGCCACGCGTCAGGACAACCGGATGCTCTTGAGCATTGTCGATTCAGCGCTGGCTTCGGTGCCCATCAATGAACGGGAGAGCATCGCCAAGCGTTGGAGCGCCGGCAGCGATATCCTGCTGACCGACAAGAAACTGCAACTGACCCAGCGCGAAGAGCGTTGGCTCAAAGACCACCCGGTGGTGACGGTCATCGTCAACGAAACCTTCGCGCCACTGACATTTTTCGATGCGGACGGCAACTTTCGCGGGATCACCGCGGACCTGCTGGAATTGATCCGCCTGCGCACCGGCCTGCGTTTTTCGGTACAACGTGGGCGCGACGTCAACGCGATGATCGACCAGGTCGCGACCCAGAAAGTCGATATGATCGGGGCCATCGTTCCCAGCAACGAGCGAGACCCACAACTTAATTTCAGCCGCCCTTACCTCGAAAACTCCTATGTGCTGTTGACGCGCAAAGAGCCAGGAGCGCCGTCGAACATGGAGCAAATGGCCGGAAAGCGCCTGGCGATAACCCAGGGTAACCCCTTGGCCGCAACCTTGACCAAGGACTTTCCTGAGATTCACCTGGTGGAAACCAGTGATACATTCAGAGCATCCGAGCTGCTCGCACAGGGACAAGTAGATGGGGCCGTGAACACCCTGGTGATCGCCAACTACTTCCTGTCTTCCCAGGTTTTCCAGGACCGCCTGCAAATCAGCGCCAGCATCGGCACCACCCCCGCAACATTCACCCTGGCCACCTCGCGCCAAGCCACGGAGTTGAGCTCGATCCTCGACAAGGCCCTGCTCAGCATTGCCCCGGATGAAATGGGCGTGATCAACAGCCGCTGGCGGGGCTACACCGCCGCGTCCGACAGTTACTGGCGAAACTATCATCAGTTGATCGCGCGCATCATCATCGGCACCGGCCTGTTGCTGTTGATTTCCTTGGCCTGGAACGCCTACATGCGGCGCCAGATCAAGCATCGAAAAATGGCCGAACGCGCCCTCAACGATCAGTTCGAGTTCATGCGCGCGCTGGTCAATGAGACGCCGCATCCGATCTACGTGCGCGACCGCAATGGCCTGCTGCAGACCTGCAACGACAGCTACCTGCAGGTGTTCGACGTCAAGCGTGAAGACGTGATCGGCAAAAGCGTGACCCAGATGAGCATGGCCCTGGAGTCGGAGGCGGCCCAGTACCATGCTGACTATCTGCGCGTGGTGGCCGAGGGCAACCCGCTGATCCTCGATCGCAGCCTGCATATCCACGACAGGAAACTGACCATCTACCACTGGATCCTGCCTTACCGCGACTCCACGGGTGAAGTCCAAGGCATCATCGGTGGCTGGATCGATATCAGTGACCGACGCCAGCTATTCGATGAACTGCGCGCCGCCAAGGAGCGTGCCGACGAGGCCAATCGCGCCAAGAGCACGTTCCTGGCCACCATGAGCCACGAGATTCGCACCCCGATGAACGCAATGATAGGCCAAATTTGAAGAAATATTAACTCGGCATTTTGGGTGTTTTTTGACCAGCAACTCTGCTGGTCCAAACGTGGAAATCATGCGAAACCATTGCAACCTGATGATGCTAAAATGGTATCAGTCAACCACATTCTCCATGGAGGGTCGAAAATGAAAAATATCGGGCGTACAGTTGGAATCGTAACTGGACTAATGTTTAGCGCAATGTCATTCGCTGATAGTGATTGCCCAAATACAACTTATGACAGTGGTTACAAAAAACAGCTGCCGGTTGTGGGACGTGATGAGTTAATAAAAACAAACACACCTCTTTTTGCTAACGGTAAGATTACCTGCCTTATTGGATTGAACTATCGAAAAATGAGTGAAAACGAGAAGCTCCGCATTGAGACTGGGAGCTTTAAAAATATTAAATATCGAATTTACTATACTGACGGTAGCGGCTCTATACAAGGCGATAAAAACAGTACATTAGACACTATCAAGGATTTGCATGTAACCAATTGGAGTACGGGTTGCAAGGTGGATGGCATGGAAGACAAACATTGGTGCTATATACAAAAAAAGGATTTGATGGTGGGCATATGGAAAGATGGAAAAAGTTTTATAAGCATTGGCAGTGAGCATTTTCCGAATTCAAATATTGCGATTAGAATCGACCAGCAAACTCCAAATAGCGCTTCTGCCGAAAGTGGATTCAACAGAAAACAAACTACTCAAATAATTGAACAGCTTAAATCTGGTAGCAAAGCGCTGACACGTTACCAAGAATGGCCATATGAGCAAAACAAGGACCAGACCATAGATTTATATGGCTTCGCAGAAGCTTGGGAAATAATAAATACGGTTTACCGCACTCCCAAATAAACTACATAGCGTGTTGAGGGCAAACACACGATTAGTCCCCCAACCAAAATAAGGTACAAAAAATGAAGCTTCCGACAGACCTACAAATTTTAGAAGCAATTTATAATGAATACTATGAGCCATATAGTAATTTCAGCAAGGGAGAGGAAAATGGTAGGGACAGTAAAGCATATATGCCAATCGACATCGACTTAATAGCGTCAAAGCTCAATGTAGATTCGGGGATAGTATTTGGACGATTATATAATCATTTAAACAGGCTCCACTCTTATGTCAATGACGACGCACAGAAATCCAGAGTCCCGCTCTTCGAGTTGCAAGTTGGAAGAGATGTTAGATGCATTCACTTCCCAATGATGGCTTCTGTATTAGCTGGACTTCAATCAGAGAAGAGTAAATTTTTTACAACTACATGGATTTCAGGAGCCGCCATGATAGTGTCATTAGCTGCTTTGGCCGTTAGCATAGTTAAGTGAAATTCAATAGAAGTGCTACAATTGAGTAATGATAATATCTAATTGATATGGAAGATGCTTTTAAATTCCTTGTGGTTCTCGGTGCGCTTTGCATTGCAGTAAACGTTGGTTATTTCAAAAGTGACGAGGTTCAGCAAGGCGCTGTTATTGAAACTAAAATTTCAGCAAAGGACGGGCTGACTGACAAAGAGAAAAAGAAGTCTGTAAGAGCTTTTCAAAATGCAGCTAACGACTGCAAAAGTAAAGACTCATACAATGAACGAGGTAGCTCTATGCTTCAAATAAGCCATACATTTAACTTCAAGACTGGGAGTTGTGAAGAGGCCAAAACGCTTTGGACTATGCAAGACGATATTTTTTGGAGAAACCCAGAGTATTTGAGCAGAGGTGTGGTTATAAAAACCTACACTCTTCCGACAAATCCCTATTTCTAAAAAAAGTCGAACGGGCTTCACTTCTTGACAGGTGCTTACTCTATTGCAGTGTATAGCCGAGCCGTCAGGCTAATGCTTTTGATTTTGCTCTTCTTGGATAATTCTAAAATAACTGTCGCAACCATTAAATCCGTGGCTTACAGCGAATTCTATTTTATAAATATTAACTCTCGAAGTTAAGATAATTACATAATTACGACATTATTATATAAAGGCGACATCACTAAAATATAGGTAATAAAAAAGAGCCTTTCGGCTCTTGTATTTATTTTTCATTTGTTATAATTGAGTTACCACACACAATTTTAAAAATGAAACTTCATACGTCAATTATACCATTTATAAATAAAAAGCAAGTAATAAGCAAAGAAAATATTGCGGAAATAAGTTCGGATATTTCTTTGTATTTGAAGCCAGAGATAAATATCTACGAACTTAAACGTAAGATAGAGATAGCAATCTCTCAATTTAACTCAACTACCAAAACCTTTTCACTGTTGTTTAACTATACCCCTCATACTACATTGCCTTTTTTAAGTGATTCAGAGGGTTTTTCGAGTGGCAACTACAATGACGTTTGGGATGGCAAGCTCCCGATTGCAATAGATATTTTACAAACAAAGAAAAAAGTTGAATTTGATTATCGTGAAAAAATAGATAATTACGACAAGGAGACAATTGCTTTCGCAAATGTCATTAATAAATTATTCGGCTATCTCACTGCCAACGAGAACCTTAAAGGCTTAATACTTCAAGCAAGCGCTATCCCTTCTTTAAAGAAAGAATTAGAAAGCATCACCATATATAAAAACATAAAATTTTCGGACTTGCGCCTTGCAGGAACTATTTATGACAAGCTTGATGAGTACTTCATTACTAATGAAGCATTAGGTTTTGCTAGTGATATGGCGTTCATAGATAAAGAGTTTGATAAAAAAGATAAAAGAACATTTCGTCGATTGCGAAACATCATAAGGAAAATAGCAAGAAAACAAAGGGAAATTCACTTGATGAAAAATAGAAGGATTGGTGAAAACGGCCAAGTATATTGCAGTGAAGAACTACTGAAATATCAGCACGAAAAGGATATTGAACAACAAGACTATGTTGAGAATACAGAAGTAATCTTTAAGGACGAAAAAACAGGGGAAGAGCATTCTATACCGCTTTCGCAATTTGCCTTGACTGACGAACGCAAGGCGTCTGAGATTTATATGAAAGTTAAAAATTTAGAAAAAATCGCAGAAAGTAAAGGCTATGTGGCTTTATTTACAACATTTACTTGCCCAGCAGAATTTCATTCAAATCCTTCAAACGGGCGAAACTGTTGGAATGGTTCAACACCGAGAGATGCCTCTGACTGGCTTTCTAAACGCCTTGTGGCTCTGAACAAGGATAGAGAAAGACACGAGATTGAGACGCTTGGGATGTGGTGCAAAGAAGCTCACAAAGACCAATGTGTTCATATGCATTCGATGTTTTTTGTTCATCCTGACCAAGCAGATGAGCTAATTGAACTCATCAATAAACATTTTTCGCACAGCCCTAGTGCTGTGCGAATTGTTCACATTTCAGAAGAAGAAGCTAAAAAAGCGGGAAAAAAAGCAGCGAGCCCAGCGAGCTATATCACGAAATACGTGATTAAAAGTCTACGTGATAAGTCTGATGAGTCGATGAAAAACAAGGCTGTTGCTCGTCTGTGGAATTATCATATGTACGGTTTTTTTGGAAAAACAAAGTCAATATTGTGGCGAACATTTGATAGGTTTTTCAATAAAGAACCTCACGAATTAAGATTGGCTTTAAAAAACAAAGTTTTTGTAAAGCTCGCAGAATTAAGAAAAGAGAACAAATTTTGGGAGTTTTGTGAGTATGCCAATGAGTTTATCAAATCAATTATCGTAGAGATTGACACTGAAACCCCAAGCGGGTTTGAGTACATTAAGAAAATAAAGTGGGGTTATCGTGTTAAAGATACAGATGATTGTCTACAAACAAAATTCAACTGCCGATTAAAAACCAGCGGGGCTGGCTTTTAAGTGAGTTTGTTTTTTTGTGATTGAGAGTTTTCGTATGTTGGTCGGCTTTCAGGAGCGCTTCTGTCAAGAAATTGAGTAAATTCATTTTCTGATATTCTATTGTTTGCTGCTCGATGTTTAACTTCTTTGTGAGTCCATTTTTTTGTTCGTGCTTCAAAGTCCTTATCGTTCTTGTCGTAATGTCTATCTATTGAATTAAATAACTCTAACGACGCAGTGCTTTTATCTCTAACAATCTGTTTGACTCTATTATCAAACTCTTCTTCGTCAAGCAAATCATTCTTTAAGAATACTTTACCAAGACCAAATCGTTTTAAATTTCTATCGAAGAGCGGTTTAAGTCCCAACACTTGTTGATACAGGGTTTTCATTTCGTCGAAGATTTTTGTAAAGTATTCTTGTGTGAATTTCTTAAAAGACTCGGCGGCGGCAAAAACTGAGTGCAACACCTGACCTTTCCGGTACGGTGCTGCCCCTATGTCTTATACCGAACTC
>NZ_MPOR01000096.1:0-864 GCF_001896155.1 Pseudomonas sp. FSL W5-0203 | reverse complement strand
GTGGCGCGCTCTTCAACGCTGAGTTCGGTATAAGACATAGGGGCAGCACCGTACCGGAAAGGTCAGGTGTTGCACTCAGTTTTTGCCGCCGCCGAGATCTAAAATTATACGCGCGCGCTATAGGTTTTTAGTCCTTGATTTCCGTGGCCTGTAGAGACTTTACAGTACAAAAAATTGTACTGTAAAGGTATTTTAGAGTACAAAAAACTGTACTCTAAAGGGGTGTTTTGCAACATATTTGTGGAGTTTCTCTTTTTGGAGTACAAAAAATTGTACTCCAAAGTTTGCTTTATTTTCTCATACTAAAATATTTTTCAACAAATTTGTGCTTAAACCACAATTTTGTGTTTTTCAAATGCTATTGTATTAAAACAAACTAAATAATAATCAACATGAACATTGAGAATAGAAGATATATAAGACTGCCTACTTCTGACAAAGCCTTGGAAGCTCTTTGTAAAGTGGCTTTGACAAAACACTCCGCGCATACGCTATTGATAAAACTCTGTACTGCTGCTGATAAAACAGAAACTGGCTTGCATGTCGTTTATACGGACAAAGCAGAGATTAGGAAGTGGATGGATTGCACAAGCGAAAATGTACGCAGATGCATGAACGTTTTAATTGAGCAGAAATTAATTGCTGTTGAGCATGATAAAGCCCATGGAATGATGTGGATTGAAGTTAAGTTCCTTAACCTTTAATTGATAGAAAAATAAAAAGACTGCGGCAAACAGTCTAATTAATGAGTTGAGGTTGAGATGAAGAACCCTTTTAATAGGGCGGTTGCAGGAGCTGAGTGCAACACGGTTATTGAATTGAAGCCGGAGCATCATGCCGCATTGCCATGGAATTTTGCATGAC